>NZ_JBFRMK010000071.1:0-38978 GCF_041470405.1 Shewanella sp. 10N.286.45.A1 | reverse complement strand
AATGCAATTGGTATAAATAGTGCCCCTTATTTGCAGAATTTAACCAAACTTAGGCCAGTAATAAAAACCCTACAAAGGTAAGTGCAGCTGCAATGAGTGCATAGGGCAATTGAGTCACCGCATGGCTAACTAGATTACATCCCGAACCTTGCGCAGCCAGTACTGTCGAATCTGAGTAGAAGCAAGCTTGGCTACCAAAGGATGATGCTGATAATAATGCGCCAATCACCAGTGGAATATTAGCATCAACCGCTTGCGCCAGAGGCATCACAATGGGGATCGATACTGCAAAAATACCCCAACTTGATCCGGTTGCAAAAGCTAACAATGACATGGTTAAAAAGACCACTGCCGGTAACAACACCGGTGTCATATAGGGGCTCAAACTCCCAATAACAAACTCTGGTAGCATCAGCTTGTCACACACATCTTTGAAGATGAACGCAGCAATTACCGTTCCAATTGCTGGCAACATATTCTTAAAGCCATCAATCATCTGCTCCATCATCTCAGACAATGGCATCAGTTTCTGTATACCGTAATAAGGTAAGGTTATCGCTAATGTCGCAATAAGCCCTTTCAGCACATCAATATCAAAGTAAACCGTAAAGCCAACTAGCAATAAAATGGGCACAAAGAAGTTATGTAATTTGCCGCCGTCATCGGCATTCTTAAACTCATCTTCAATCGCTTTAAGCGCATATTCATCTGAGGTCTGCACCTCATCTAAATCGATCTGTTTCTTTGCAGGCTCACCCATAGCGGCTGCAAGCTGCGCTTTTTTCATCGGTCCAAAGGCTGGAATAATGCCCAAGATCACCAATAGCACCATAGCGACCGCTAACCAAGCGTATAACATATAAGGTATCGCCTGCATGTAGACAGCGATTCCCTGCCCCTCACTTGCAATACCGTTATCGACTAAAAGGCCACCGAAAAATACCGCCCACGTCGAAAGAGGCACGAGCACGCAAACAGGTGCTGCTGTCGAGTCAACAACATAGGCTAACATCTCACGAGAGACCTTGAATTTATCGGTAACTCGCTTCATGGTAGATCCCACTGTTAGCGCATTCAGATAATCATCTATAAAGATAACCATACCGAGAATGAACGTCATAAACAGTGAAGACCTCTGTCCTTTGGCTAGTTTGAGTGCATGACGGCCAAATGCCATCGAACCGCCTGTTTTTACCAACAGCGCAATCAAAGCACCAAAACCACCACAGACTAGAATTAACCAGCCAATAGTTTCATCAGCCATAACAGATAAAGATGTATCAGCAAAGTTAGTCAACATATTCGCGCTGTCATACATCGCGAGGCCAACTAAAGCACCAATGATCAAAGAAAGGATTGGACGGCGTAACACGATTGCTAACACCAAAACCACCGCAGGTGGGATAAGACTTAAGGCTGTCGGCTCAGACATGCGCTAAGGTCCTTATAATAAAGTGCCAAAATGGCTAGATTATTCACCAAACTCAAACACTTATTTGCTGAGTTCAATTGCTGCTTTCCTGTTAAAGTACCTGCCGATACCATGTATTTTACGGGTCTGTAGTCACGCCCTAGGAAAAACATCGCGCAGAAAATAATCCTCAATTGCTTTTGAGTCAATCAATATTATTAATATTGCAGATACTTTTTATTACAAAAAAACAAAACCACAACCTAATCTAATGAAAAATAACAAAATAATTAGCTTGCAGAGTAACAAATATCGCTATTCATTTTCATCCGCTTTTGAGATAAATAGCCGATTAACATCATTACTCCATAACTGAATAATTTTGCGGCTTTTATTTTTGTTCCAAAAACACTTTCCGAACAAAATGATCCCTGCACCTTCAAAGTCACGACGAGATTGCAGATCGAAACGAGAGGCTAGCGAACTCGAAAACATATCGATAGGGATGCCAACATCTTTGGTCTCTGCAGGATTTAACCACAAGCGCTGTTTATCGGTATGAGATATCGTGCCCCAATACATTCGCGGCGCACCATTTTCAGTTGGCTCTGCATCAGCAAAATTGACAAATAAGTTCTTTGCTCGCCAGCGATACTTTTCATCGGTGTAAACCCAGAGGTCTGAACTTGCCAAGTCACTGCCTCGTAATAAACTATGCAGTACTTTCTCCAGCCCTTGAGTCGCAACGCGCTTTTCAGGCTCACTTTTATCAACACCACTTGTTGATTCAGGCTCGGAAGAAGCCTTAAACGGGAGTGCAGCTTCCTCTTCAAGCGCTCTTTTTTCTGGCTTTGTTTTTACCTCTGTATCGCTATTCGACGATGTTTCTTTTAACACCTTTTGCTGAGCTTTAGCCTTAGAAACTTTTGCTGCGCGGCTAAAATCGATAATCATCGCATCGCTATCAACCACCAGCTGATTCACTTCAATAGCGTGTAGCTCTTCACGTGCCTTAGCTGCTGATGGCTTAAACTCGACGCAATCACTTTGATGATATCGAGAGCCAAAGCAGGCTGCTTTGCCGTCTTTTGACGCCTTACGATAATAAGCCTTTCCTGCACAGGCTGGACAAACAAGTGCTTGACGATATTTTTCAATATCATCATCAGATAGTTTTTGAAATTTAAATACTGACAAAGTTATCGGCTCAGCTTCATCATACTTGCAAATAGCGTCTAACATATTTATTCCTTTAAGCTCTTGAAAATCCTTAACCTATCATAAGCGCTTACTTCATTTATTAGCCAGAAGTTTTAACACGACCAAAGAGATCCAAGCTTTATTTCGACAAATACCGAAATAAAGCTTGATCTAATTTATAATAAGCCTATTATCTGTCCATCTTAATTATTTCGATAATTCCAGAAATAACAAACAAAAATTTGCTAGGTCATTATTATGAGTCCTGAAATCATCAGCATGGCAAAAGAAACAGCCAATATGTTTCTGTTTCTAGCGGCAGAGTTAACTTTACTATTCCTGGCTATTAGTTACATAGTCGGAATACTTCAAGAGTACATTCCTCCAGAAAAGATCCAGTCAATTTTGAGTTCGAAGAAAGGTAAGGGTTATATTATTGCCGCGCTGCTGGGTTCGATAACGCCTTTTTGCTCGTGCTCGACGATCCCTTTCTTAAAAGGATTACTTAGAGCAAAAGCAGGTTTTGGTCCTATGATGGTTTTCTTGTTCTCAAGCCCATTATTGAACCCAATTATTATTGGACTGTTCGTCGTAACATTTGGTTTTAAAGTCGCTGTATTCTATTTCTTAGTCGCTATGGTCGTTTCGGTGACTGCTGGCTATGTGCTAGAGAAACTAGGATTTGAACGTTACGTGAAACCTGAAGCTTATGAAGCAGTAACAGCCTCTAGCTGTGCTACAAGTTGTGGCGATACAGCGCCTAAAAGTGCGCCAGTTAAAGCCGCAACAACATCTTGTTGCAGTGAACCTGCGCCAACCGCGCCAGTACTTGCAACAGCGTCATGTGGCAGCACTGCAGTAGCAGACTCATGCAGCTCACCTGCGAGTACTACCCAAAGCAGTTGTGGTGACAGTAAAGCGACAGTAATTGAAGACAACCGTTGGATACGAGTTTGGCGCTCAACATGGAAAGACTTTAAGCAGGTTTTGCCATACTTAATGGTCGGCATTTTACTTGGATCATTCATTTACGGATTTATGCCTACAGAGCTTATTGCAAAGTATGCAGGTGAAGGCATGTGGTATGCCATTCCTATTGCTGCTGTTATTGGTATTCCCCTCTACATTCGTGCAGAGGCGGTCATTCCATTAAGCTCAGCATTAGTCGCCAAAGGTATGGCGCTTGGTTCAGTCATGGCGCTAATTATCGGTAGCGCTGGAGCCAGCCTTACCGAAGTAATTTTACTTAAATCGATTTTTAAAAATCAGATGATAGCAGCGTTCTTAACTGTGATCCTCGGTATGGCAATAGGTGCAGGCTACCTTTATAGCTTCATCTTTGCATAACGCATAACCAAACAACCACGTGCTGATACTCTTTGCAGCTGTAAAAAGTATTAGCACGTACAATTTTTAAGCGTATAATTACCGACGAGTACAATCACTCAATATAGTATTGACTAACTGGAGTTATAAAATGGCAAAACATCGTCAATCACCACCGCCAATAGAGCACGAAAGTGGCCGCGGGATTATTAAAGACAATGCATTAAAGGCTATCGTTACCAGTCCGTTATTTAAAACGCGTACTGAGAAACCTAAAAAGGGCAAGGGGTCTTACAACCGTAAACAAAAGGGGCAAAAGCTGAAGGGCTTAGCCCCTTTTGACTATCTAGCTCTCGCGTTTTTTCATAACAACGATAACAGCATTTCCGCATAGTATTCTCTCCAAAAACTGCAGCATAAATTTAATTTACCTTTTACTGATTTAACTGTTGACTCAAGCGCACAACAATTAGACTATTGGGCCTTCGAGACATTAAACTCTATTGGTAACATGACACTTATATTCACCGCTATTTACTGCCAAGCAAATTGCCTGACACTGCGACTTCTCGCCAGTTTGATGTGGTTATGTCGTTGCGCGGTAAATTGGGAATATAACAATAGTTAGCCAGTAATTCTCGATTCCACACCGCAAACAATCAGCAGCGCGGTGATGGACAACTCTCCTTTTCTCGCCTTGCCCTACAGCGGTTCTAAACTAATCTGTATCATTAGCTTTGATGTCGCTTTGTGTGACCAAGCTATAAACGCAAGGAGTGTTGAGATGTCAGCAACAGCATTACCCAAGATGGTTCCAGCGGCCTTTATGTCGGTGGTATTAATTTGGTCGACAACGCCACTAGGGATCGTATGGAGCAGTGAGTCAGTGCATCCAACGATGGCAGTATTATTGCGAATGCTGATCGCGCTGTTGCTGGGCTCGCTGATCATCTTATTAATGCGTATTCGCTTACCGTGGAACCCCACCGCAAGAAAACTATATGCTGTTTCTTCAATTGGGATTGTGGGGGGCATGTTACTGAGCTACTTTGCCGCGCGTTACCTACCCTCGGGCACTATGTCATTGATCTTTGGATTATCGCCTTTGATCTCAGGCTTATTGGCGCAAAAAATATTGAATGAACCTAAGTTTAGTCCGATGCGTTTGGTTGCTCTGGCGATTGCATTTATCGGCCTTGGCATCGTTTGCTCCGCCAAACTTTCGCTGTCGAGTGATAGCTGGATTGGCTTGCTACTGATTTTAACCGCGGTGAGTTTATTTAGTTTAAGTGGCGTGTTGATAAAAACAGTGAAAATAAACATCCACCCAATTGCCAGTACCGTCGGGGCACTTATCTATTCAACACCGATGTTTGCCGTTGCTTGGTTACTCTTTGATGGCACAGTGCCAATCGACACTTGGCAGCCACGTTCATTAATGGCAATCGTCTATTTGGGTGTCTTTGGCTCGCTAATTGGCTTTATTGCTTATTTCTACGTGTTGCAGCACCTCAACGCCAGCACTGTAGCATTAGTCACTCTCATTACCCCAGTATTTGCGATGATGTTGGGCGCACAACTTAATGGTGAAGCGATAACCCAAGCCTTGGCTATTGGCGCTTGCTTTGTGTTAACGGGGTTGGCACTGTTTCAGTTTGGTGATCAGCTACGCGCTAAACTGATTAAAAATGCTAATCCCAAATGATAATAAAGAGTAGATACTAAAGAGTAAGACGGTGAATTAATTCACCGTCTGTAAAAACGATTATTGGTAAGTTTTTCCCTGATGCTTTAGCCAACCACCGACATGGCGACCATTAGGATCATGATGAGTCCAGTGCACCACGCCGCCGCGATCGTTATACTCATATTGACCATAAAAGCTCACAGTATCGCCCTCTTTCAAACCATTAATCTTCGGGGCTAAATCGATATTATGAGCAATTAACAGAGTTTGTCCGTTATTGAATTTAATAATAAACCGTTGATGACGACTGCCCTTATTATCATCGGCGAGTATTCTACTGACCACGCCGCTACTTTGCACTTGTATGCCACTAAGCTGTTGCTTAAACGCTTGGCTAATTTGCGAGTCATCTGCGGCAACAGCATTTGAAATAACCGGTAGTGCGGTGTTTGCAGTCATTGGCGCTATAGTTTTGTTATACACAAAACTGGCAATCGCCAATACCACCAGCATTATCGCAATACGATATAGCACGCCCTGAATTGGCTTTTGCAGCTTAGCAGGTCTTGTTGCTTTACGTCGCTTATCGCCATCAATACCGCTTTCGCCCCCTTCGATACGGGCAGCAAATGCCCGCTGCTTGCCA
Organism: Shewanella sp. 10N.286.45.A1; assembly: GCF_041470405.1. NCBI lineage: Bacteria > Pseudomonadati > Pseudomonadota > Gammaproteobacteria > Alteromonadales > Shewanellaceae > Shewanella > Shewanella sp. 10N.286.45.A1. Next base: position 32,708 of record NZ_JBFRMK010000071.1, on the reverse strand, counting down.
TCTGTTTGGGCCTCTATTTGAAAATAGATCGTATCACCCACCAAAGGTCGCCGAGTCATAGGCTCCAGAGCTGACATATGCATGAATATATCTTGAGTTACATCATTGTCTGCCTCGACTTCAAGCCTGATAAAACCATAGCCTTTGCTGTCGTTCCAGCGAACCAACTTCCCCTTCTTTATCACTGTGTTGCCTCTTCTAAAAAACGTTGCTTGATTGTATTCGGCCAAAGTGCTTTATAAGCGTTAATCTGTTCAAACAATCCGTGGTAAATATCTAATGCCACCAAAGTGTCGGCTGCAGCATACTGGATTTGTTCATCCGATAATGGCTTGTCGAGCGGCAACGCCCAATTCGATAACGTCACCCGCTTGCTCTTAGGCAGCTTAAGCGACAATACGCTTGCCGCTATTTGCACTGTCCCCATCTGTTTTGTCGCGCCAAGCTGATTCATCAGCCAATTGAGATCGAGCATCGGGCTTAAAGCAATATTGAAATCACGCTTCATTGCATTCACATCGCTGCGAAGCCCAATACCAATCTTAAGAATATTCGAATGCTCAGACAGCACCTCTGCCAGTGCCGCTTTAAAGCTCAACACATTACTGCCAACCATTCTAAACAGGTAACAATGGCTCGCCGTCGCGATTTGAATCAAAGAGACAGGATTAGTGTTACGACGGCCTTTGTCAAAGGTTGCCGCGGTTTCAGTGTCAAAGCCAATCCACTGCTGGGCTTTAATATCGGTCATCGCCGCCGCTAAGGTATCGATGGTTACGATAGATATTTGCCGTTCGTTGCCATCAAGGTGACAGGCCACATTTTGAACCTTGTCGATTCGATAACCTGCAAGTGCAGCAATATCTTTATCGCTCATACGACTAATAAGGTGCGTACGCAATCGCAACCAATCAAGTTTTTGCTGGTTTGTCTCATTCACTATCGAATCGAAAAAGGTCTGCTCCGCCGCTTCCATGGCGGCAAAATAAGCCTCCGCTTCAGCGCCAAGCGCTTGCCTGATCTGTACTAACTTATCGGCCGCTAGGGCAAATTTATATAAACTCATACCGTTTCTCAGTGCGTTAATCTGCATAGTACTTTGCTATAGATTAACGAATCATAACGCGAAACAGCTGCGTATTGCGTAATAAACCGCAACTGTTAGTATCTAACCACAACTAAAATAACACTAAACTAAGACAGTGAACGTCATGAAAAATATCAATAAATGGATTTACCCTGCGTTATTAGCATTAAGTTGCAGTGCCCATGCTCAAACCACTCTGATAAAAAACGTTAATGGCTACCCCCTCAAAAAACAATCCTAACAAAACACCGATTAAATTCGTCACTAGCGCAAAGATAATGCCGGCGTCAAAGCTGTAAATACTGATGGAGCAAGCTTTGAGACAGCATAGCTTGCTCCAAAAATATTGAGTTTTAAACTGGTGGTATCTCTCCAAAACGACCACTTTGATAATCATCAATAGCTTGGCGGATCTCAGCTTCACTATTCATCACAAATGGCCCCATGTGCACAATATCTTCCTTAATAGGCGTGCCAGCCAAGAGCAACACACTCGCACCAGCATTGCTTGCAGTTAAACTGATCACTTTGCTTGCATCAACAATCAATAGCTGTTGCGCGTGATAAACCTCTCCAGCTGTGAGCAACTCTCCAGAATAGATGTATAAACCAACAAAAGCATGCTGCTCTAACATCAACTCTGCACTGCCGTTTGCCTCAATGTTAACATCGGCTATTTCTGCATTACCTGCGAGATCTTGAATCGGTGCAACAACAGACTGCCCTGCAAATTGCCACTCGCCTGCGAGTGCTCTAATTTGCGCTCCAGTTGAATTTCTAAGTTCTGGAATAGGTGTACTGGTGGTATCTTGGTAACGGGCAGGACGCATTTTTTCGCTTGCTGGCATGTTGAGCCAAATTTGGAAGCCATGTAATCCAGTTTGGCTATCAGCTAATGGCATCTCAGAATGAATCACGCCACTACCGGTGCTCATCCATTGCACATCTCCTGCTTGTATCGCTTTGACATTGCCGAGCTGATCTTTATGCTCCATGCCGCCTTTAAGAATATAGGAGAAGGTTTCAATGCCGCGATGAGGGTGAGGAGGGAAACCGCCAATATAGTCAGTTTCCTCAGCAGATTTCAACTCATCTATCATTAAGAATGGATCTAGTTTGCCACGAGTAAAATCGGCGATTCTAATGATATTAACGCCATCACCGTCCATGGTTTTATGTGCTGGATATTGTTTGATTATGTTCATCTGTTTTACCTAAAGTATTTTTGATTGCCTTCAAGTTAACAAATAAATATTAGAATGAATAACGCGAAATACTGCAGCATTCATTCTACTTAATCGAAATATAAACGCTTAACTAATCGCCGTTACACTTAGAAAGGATGATCCACCATTACCCAACCGTTAGTCGCTTCATCTGAATGAGCGATATCAAAGCGAACCACCAAACCAGCCGTTAATGCCCTTAACGATAAGCCGTAATCTACTTTTAAATCTGACAATAATGTACTGGCGGTATACTCAGGAGCCACTCTGCCAGCTTCTACAAACCCTACAACTTGGAACCAATCTAAGCGTAAAAACTTAAGCCAATTGATGTCTTCAATGGGGTTGTATTTTAAGGTGTAGCGGTATTCCGCACTGGTATAAATGGCCGCTTTATCATGAAAGCGATTTTGGTCAAATCCACGCATACGGTAGAAACCACCTAAGGTAGCCCCTTCATTATATGGAGCATTATTGGTAACTTGGCGTCCGCCTTGGTCATCGTATTCAAGCTCCCAAGAAGGTGAGTATCCAGTCCAAAAGTTAAGTGCGAGAATACGTTGGCTTGCATATTCTGACTCGCCAAATGAAAAGTATTTACTCATATCAAGATTCACAAAGGTCCACTCATTGTCTGAGTCTAGCCAAGCAGCATCATGTGAAACCGAGAAGTACTGGCTACTACCGGTAGATGGGTTAACTGAAAAATCGGTATTATCGTACAAGATCCCAAGCTCGATGGCATGGATAGTGCCATCAAGTTCGTCATCGGCAAACTCAAAACTTTGATACCGATTAAACTGCCGTAGTACCACTACTGTTGCTCCGCTCTCCAGTGGATTCCAACTATCACCACCGCTCGGCTCTGAAACTAATAAGCCATTTTCAAGCTTATATTCCACCATGCCTTTATCTTTTGTCGCCCCGATAGGCAATGCGTACTCAAGTTTTATATCAAACCAATTAGAAGAACCATCCGCCTCTAAAAACTGTAAATTAGTAGAGTCGTTACTACCCGGTAATGGCGTGCCTGCAGGAATAAACTCCCGCCCAGCCCCAGCGTAGGCACGCTGATCAGGATAATAACCAAGAAAACCATAAGTACTTAAAAAAAACCGTTCGGTTTTGGGCAGCTTAAAATTCCAAACGCCTAAGCCCGCCCCCCGACTTACATCACCACCGAACACGGTGCCACCAATCGTCATTTGGTCTTGAAAATATCCACTCAACATACCGCCTAGACCAATATTAAGCCCCATAGAATCAGAGTTAAAAAAATAGGGAAGCAGTAGTTTTTCCTTAACATTATCAGGAGTTTCAGCTCTATCGATAGAGGTTTTTACATTAGCTGCTGGTGCGGCCAACACACTAACAGGTGCTGTAATGCCAAAGCAAAGTGAAATACAACAAACAAGGTGAATATCTAAATCTATTACTTTCATCTTGTTTCCTCTAAAGATGACTCAGCGATTGAGATTTAAGCAAAGTCTTTCAGCTCTGCTCTATACTTATTGAAAATATATCCAATCCTACTTGAATACATTTCGCTTTTAACAGGTCTTTTACAATAAAACATAGCAGGATTAATAGTATGACTCGACAAATATTCATAATCATAGCGTTAACATTTTCAACATTGGTATTTTCAAGTAACTCTTTTGCCGCCGACTCAACTGCCAAAGTCGGCCATAGTGATGGCGAAATAGCCATGCTTAATGGGCAGGCTATAGCTTGGGATGCAGAAAATGAGCAGTGGCTTAGCATCGATGACTTTTGGCAACACTGGGCCGATTCCCGCGGTGGTATTACTTGGGGGCACAGTAAAGACTATCCGCCTTACGACCAAGTCAAAGAGCAAGATACCTTTCTAGTCGAACTCGATGGTGGCACTTGTTTAATGGAGTTTTGGCACAGCCGCTGGCGCCGCGCCAATGATGTTCGCCGCTGGGATGATAGCTTCAATGACTACTCAGCTTGCCCACATGTTTTTGACTAAAGACTAGCCGCAGAAATTCCTCTTGCTGGATAAAAATTGCTTGAGTTAATTAATTAGTCAGTAGTTTTCTAACAAGATCACACCTTTTAACGAAATTTCTGCTGCGCTGAGAATAGTCACGTAATATTTCTGCCTAGTATCAATACCTCATGCCGTTATCAGCGAGCTATATTCTTCTATGTCAGAAACTTCATTCGAACGAGCAAAGCGCTCTTTTATAGCGGCAATATGGGCTACTCTCGCCAGTATATCCCTTGGGCTAGCGTTTAAAATCTGGTTGGCTCAATGGGTCGCTAAGAGCGATCTTGCCCTCTACCATACCGTTGTCGATATCATCTCACTGTCATTAATCTTATTAAGCGGATTTCGAACCTCTATGGTGGTGAGTTTCTCGCAAACTAAAAATGCGCAAGACATTACTAATATCTTCCGTTACTCATTGATATTAATGGTACTACTCACCTGGGGAATTGTACTGCCCTATATAAAGCATCAGCTCAAAATTGATGTCGAATACGTGCAGCTGGTCGGTATCATTCTAGGAATGGGCTTTAAAGTCTATTTCACCAATCAAATAGGTATGTATCGGTTGTACCACATTGCAAATAAGGCAATATGGATAGAGCCTATGGTACAGATAACCTTATTTCTCATCTGTTATTACTTACTGCAACAAAGCGCGGTTTCATCACTGTTCTTTAGCTTAATGTTGTCGAGTATCGCCGTAGCAGCTTATATGTTTATTCAACGTCGTAAAGAGATAGCCACCACGCCACTTGCGCCAGTACAACTTGACCCAGAAATGCGCAGTTTTGTGAAAAAAAGCATGTTGTCCTCTCTCGAGGTAGGCGCGAGCATTTTAATGATTTACATCACCGTTTTGCTAACCGTCGCTTACTTTACCGTTGATGAGCTCGGTGATTTCCAAGTTGTTGTGAGACCCATGTTCGCCTACATGACGCTATTGTTTGTGTTCCCCGTCTATCGATATATTCTGCCGGAAATAGCCCAATGTTTACGGCAGGGGCAACATCAACAGATAGCGCAAATGCGGCGCTGGTTTTACACCCTAGGTATTGCTATTAGCGCTGTATTTTTACTCGCTATGATTTTTTACAGCGAGGAGTTGGTCACGCTAGTATTCCCAGCGACTTATGCGACTGCAGCTCCGGTATTGATGCACTTTGCACTGTTCTTTGGCTTTATGATGCTTAACGCCTTTCAGGTGGCCTATATCAAAGCCCATGGCCACTTTTTACAAAGCTTATCGATTAGAGTAGTTGGGGTTGTGACGCTAATAGCGATGTTTTACATTTTACGAATGTTCACTGATAACGTGGTTGCGGTGATACTTGCCATGGGCTGTGGCTACTTGATGATGTTTATCATCTCTAGTGTTATTGAATACCGCCTTATCCAACAACATAAACGTGAAGACTCTGAGTTGGTGCAGAGTAACAGCTAACTTTGCTGACCGTTACTGTGGCGTCAACTGCTCACAAATCGTATCGATAAACCATTGATAACGACTTGGCAGCTGGCGTTGCTTTTTGCTGACCATATATAGCTCTTCTGCCACTTCAGACAAAGTATTAGCAATAAACAAGGGCTCAGGATATTCATCGACAACAATCTGCGGCAGAACGGTAAAACCTAAACCTTTTGAAACAGGTAATAGAATTTGGTTTAGCTGATTAATGTAGCCACGCTGCTTCAGCTTACTCATGCCGACAAACTCATTGCCAAACTGTGCACTCAGCAGTTGCTCGGCGTAATAATGGCCGTCAGGATGATTGATAAAGCCTATATTCTCCAGCAATGCCAGTGTAATTTCACGACCTTTGAAGCTTGGTGGCAGCACTAAACATAGCGCTTGCTTGCCTAAATACAGTTGATTCAGTTCCAGCGAAGATTGCTGTTGCGTGACAATGCCAACATCGATGCTATTGTCTAATATGCTCTCTATAATTCTGCTATTAGGGGCTGCTTCTAAAGCAACCTGCAGCTGCTCATGCTGTAACTGGTACTGGACAAATCGCGGATAGAAGTGCATTGCAAGGGCACCAGAGCAAGCAAAGCGACACGTTCCCGCATGGGGCTCATCAGTCTGCAGCATCTGCAGTAGATGCTCCTCTTCGATGATTTTAGTTTTCGCATACGATAATAACTGTAAACCTGCATCAGTCAGCTCAAAGCTTTTACCTATGCGAGTTAACAGTAAAGTTCCAACTTGGTTCTCAAGTTTATTGATATGTTGAGTGACTCCAGGTTGGGTCATAAACAACTGCTCCGCTGTGCGAGTAAAATGCCCGATCTCTGCAAGCGTAACGAACGTTTTAAGCCACTGTGGATTCAGCATCGATATCTCATCAAATTAATAATCTGGCTAAATCATAACAAAATATAATCAGAATGCCATTTGATGATAACTAAATTCCCTTTTCATCACCGCAAGTGAACCAAAATCACTGCAGCATTAAAAAAGCTTATAATACAGCCCCTTGTAAAATCACTTAACTAACGACCAAATTACAGCGCTTTAGGTATTATCGCCTCAGCATCTACAAACACTTGATTACGACCATTTTCTTTAGCTTTATAAAGCGCCATATCTGCAACAGCGGCAAACTTAACCATATCATCGGACTCCGTTGGGATAATACTGGTCACTCCAACACTTACAGTGACATAAGAGCAGGTCGTAGAGCTTGAGTGGCTAATATTAAGTGCAGCAACATTTGCGCAGCAACGCTGTGCGGGTGATAAGCAATCACGAGTATGTGGCAAGATCACCACAAACTCTTCACCGCCATAGCGCGCAGCCACATCACTAGGTCGATGTAAGGCTTCAGCGATTGCTTTAGCCACTTCAACTAAGCATTCATCGCCAGCAAGGTGACCATAGGTATCGTTGTAACTCTTAAAGTTATCAATATCTATCATGAGTAGCGCAAGCCGCGTTTTGTTTCTAATCGCTAACTGCCATTCTCGCTCAAAGGCATCATCAAAAAAACGTCGATTGCCGATGCGAGTTAAACTATCTGTCATTGATAGTGCTTCAAGCTTTTTCTTCGCCTGGTTAAGATCTCTTGTACGCTCAAGTACCTGCATATTAACCATATGACTGTGCCTCATGATAAAGAACACATAAATAGCCAGCACTAAACTGCCTAATATGCCAAACAGTGCGACAAAATAGGGAAACGCAGTTCGCCGCTCCGCAATATAGCCTTCACTTGGCATGGCATGAATTTGCCATTGCCTACCACTAAAACGAGTTAATGGCCGTTGATAAACTATCTCACTATTATTCTGATGTAAGGACGCAGCAACCTCACCAGAAAAATTGCTATAAAGGGGTTGGTGCTTGTCGTTGGTGATATCTTCTAAGGTGTAATAGATCCCTTGTACCCAAGTTCTTTTTATCGCGCTATCGAACATGTCAGCCACTCTAAAGACACCTGCAACAAAGCCTAGCAATCGTTCTTGTCGTTTTAATAGCGTATTGGGTTCACCATCATAAATAGGCAAAAACACGTAAACAGAGTTTTGCTCACTGGCCTGTACAAGTTTAATACCAGCCGAGGCCATGGAGGAGCCTAAATCTCGAGCGTTGTTAAGCACTCTCATTAACGTTGGATCAGAGGCTAAATCAAACCCCAATTCATTTTCATTGCCAGAAAATGGTTCTAGGTACACCACAGGGAAATGGATGGAACGAGTTTTAGCTGTCACTAAATTCTCATCGCTGCTCTTTTCTGTAAACTCAAAATCTTCGTGAAACTTTGATTGGCTATTTTCAATCGACAAACGCGCACGCTTATCAACTTTAGGGATCCACTTTAGGGTTTGGATATTACGATGGCGTAAAAGAAAGCTGGTAGCGACCTGTTTAAACTCTTCAGCACTGACATGCTCAGAGCTAATAAAGACCCCTTTGAGGCCATAAAGCACTTCAATATTGAGCATTACCTCTTGCTCTAATACTCGGGCTTTATCATCGATATCGCGGCTAAACTCAACTTCAATCGTTCGGGTTTCTTCTGCATAAAGACGCTGGCCAATAGCTACCGAAACGACAATTCCCACTAAGGTGGCAAACAGTAAAACTAACAAAGAAAAGGTTTTCATAGCGCTCACACAAAGACAGTGTTGTCACTTTAAAAGCCGACTTTGGCGGCTCTTAGTATTATCATTTTAAAACGTCACTTAACCCCAAGGCATGTCGACATATATTCGAACTAACGTGTCGTTATCCCAAGGCAAAATAGCTAAATAGTCAGCATCGTTTTTGTCGCGATTATCAAATGGATCTAAGTTGTATTCACTGTGCTCAATACTAAGCTTTACCTCGCTGTCTTCAATCCAACTATCGGAGTGATAGCTAAAAACAGCTGAGTATTTATTTTCTAGCCAGTCGCTACCGTCATTCCATGTTTGAGCGCCCGCATAGATATCGAACGACTCCCCCAGCATTATCTGGGTATCTGCCGCAACAGTATAAGCGCCAGTTTTATTTTGAAAGTCTTCACGATCATAGCCACGCTCTCTTGGCACATCATCATCAATTTCAAGCATATAATGACCACCACCTAGCGTTAGGCCGGCATAGAACTTTTGATTATCGAATCGAGCGACAATGGCTGGAAATAGTTTTGATTGTTTTTCTACCGAGCTTACCGTATTGCGCTTACCATCCAGAGTCACTTGCCACTGCAGATTCATTGTCGGTGAAAAGCGATACAAATTACCGTCAACTGACCAAGCGGTTTGGAACCAAATAGGGATATGGTCAGGGTCGAGCTTATCTTTATCGTCATCGATAAAAATATCGATATTACCTTTCCAGCTAATATCAGACTCAGTGACATGCTCAACAAAAAAGCCAGCATGGGCGCCCAAAGTATGTGAGTCAACCTGTTCTACAATCGTATTATGGCCACCAAAAGCAATTCGCCAATCAGTACCTTCTGCTTTGGCAGTCAGCCCCATTCCAGTAAATACCATCGAACCTATAACTAAATATGATGCTGTATTCAAATCCATTTCCCCAACATGACTTTTTGGTTTTAACCCTGAGCGCTTCGGCTCAACAGTAAAAACTCAATATCTGGCCAAAATTTAACACAAGTCGCTAGCTTAATCAGGTAAATCTTAGCCGTGATGTCTATGAAAAGCTTAAATTATTAATATCGAACCATGGCATCAGCTGAAACATAACCGTTGCAGGTTAATGTTATATAGTCCACTTATGCCATAAAGTTCCTGACAAAATATAAAATCTATAGGAATTCAATCTAGATTGTGAAGCACTACAAACTTTAATATGAAAAGTTTCGATTCCCATCTAAAGCATTATATATGTCACACTCTAGTACATGTCAGAAAGTAAAAATTAAGTCATAATTAAGCATCTGGTTTTATTCTTAACAACTATATAAATTAGTGTAACGGACGCTTAATACCTGTATTTTTCGTTACTATATTACCTTGTCGATAAAGACCAAGGTCACTTTGAGGACATTAGCTTGATTAAACATATCGCTTTAGCACTAACTCTAGTAGTCGCTCCTATGAGCAGCTTTGCAGCACAATTCGTTGAAGGTAAACACTTCACCGTTGTTACAAATAAAGCACCAAGTAGTGAGCCTAAACTGACTGAGTTTTACTCGTTTTACTGTGGTAACTGCTTCAATATGGAAAAGATGTACCTACCAGACATTAAAGCCAATCTAAATAAACAAGTAACCTTCGACAGCAAACATGTTGATTTTGCAAACACTGAAATCAACACCGAAGTCATGCGCTCTCTTGCAGTTATTCAAACTTTGGATAATCCAAAACCACTTACTGACGCTATGTTTAAAGTTATTCAGGGCGACAATGGTGAAAAGCACGACCATAGCGCTCCAGGACATAAACATGCCGAACCGTTAAAAAGCCGTGACGACATCAAAGCTGTATTCGCCAAATTTGGCGTAGATAGCGCGCAATATGATGCAGCTGCAGACAGTAAAGAAACTAATGCTAAACTCGCTTTATGGCGCGCACAGCAGCAAGAGTTTAGAGTACAAAGCGTTCCAGCGTTCGTGGTTAACGACAAATATGCCGTTAACATGAGTTCTGTCCGTACTCTTGGTGAGCTTATCGACCTAATCAACTACCTAGCGGTAGAACATAAGTAACCATTTACTTATGTTAAAGGCGCCTAAAGGCGCCTTTTTTGTATTTGTACTCGCTAAAATAGCTTCATTTGTACTGGATTAATAACTGCCGCCACCGTTCCAGCATGTTTTCCCAAGCTAGCTCGGTTGCATGGCGTTGGCTCTCGCTAACACCTATTTCAGTTCTCTTATTTACGTTGTCTATCGCCTCGATGATCCCAATTACAGACAAAGAGGTAATAACCTCAAAGCCTATGCACTCTTCAGAATCAGGTAATTGATCGGCTAAGCCATCAATTGCGGGCAAAATAACATGTTTGCCAGCAGCAACGGACTCCATACAAGTGAGCCCAAAAGGTTCCCAGCGAGAAGGGATCACCACCACATCAACAGTGCTCAGAAAACTGGCTACATCCTCTATTTCACCAATAAATCGGACTTGCGACTGGCACTCAACCAACTGTTGTAGTGCCTCTTTATCTTCACCATCACCCGCAATAGTTAAGGTGACTTCGGTATCAGGGAAATGAGCAATCGCTTTAATTAACAAATCAAAACCTTTTTGTTTAGTCAGCCGTCCATAAGCGGCCAACCGCAGCGGACTATGACGTTCCCTCTTAGCGACAGCCTTAAACAAAGCTAACTCTTTAGCCTGCCCAACTCGAGCTATTTTACTTTCAGGCAGCTGGCAAAAGCTCAACAACCAATCAGCCTGTTGATTAGAAACACTAAGCACCTTATCGACCACGGCATAACCAAGTTTGAGCATCCATTTAAAACGGGTAGCATTGTGCACACAATGGCCAACAAATTCACGGCTATAATGATGCTCTTGATACAAGATAGGCGTCGACCAATTGGCGACTTTCAATGCTAAAAGTGCAGGTATTTTTTTCCAGCTTATAGCAGCGTGGATCACTATAACGGATGCGTCATAGTGACTAAATTTAGGCAGGTTAAGTTGAGTGTGAACTAACTGGGATTGAAACTCATGTTTCAGTTTTGAGGCCGCAAGACTTTCTAGTGCTATATTTACACCACCCAGTTTTGCATCGTCAATTAGCTGAATAACCTTTGGCCGCAATCGCCTATCCTTCACTCACGAGTCCATAAGGATAAGTTAGTTTAAAGCCTTTAAAGATAAAAGCTTTGTTTCAGTATTAGTGACAATTAATTCCGGATAAAATCGAGCAAATGTAAACAAGCAAAGATAACATGCACTACGATAAAGCCAATAAAGCCTTTGGCACAATAGATGTGGTAACTACGCCACATAAGTGCGTCGCTAGAGCCTTGGGTTACAAACCACAGCGCCCCTGTAAGCCCCACAGCTAAAAATATTAGCAGCCCTAGGCCTTCGACAATACTAAAAAGGCCTCTACCGCCCGCAATAGGTAACTTACCTTTTACCAGCCCCTGCAAGTCACTTTTTAGTTGTGAAAAATCTGCTATTAGCCAAGGAAAATACTGACGCCACTTTCCCTTTAGGCATGTGGTAATTAAAAATGAAACAGCGAGAACAGCAGCGAACAATCCAAGATAAACATGGCTAAGATCCCAGAGGCTGGCATTATTTCTTAAACTCCGCCCCATCAAGATCCAACCACTGGTCAAGATGAGGTAAGCAATGCTAATGATAATCATGATGTGCTGACGCGCAACGAAAACGGTTAGAACTTTCTGTAATCTTGATTTAGCCATTCTCACCTCAAATTGGTAACTTAACGCCTCAAAAGAATAAACTAGACTGTCAGCTGGTCGACATTATCAGCATAAGCCTCTACTTTTTGCCAATTGGTATATTCGATATTAGTATCAGCTTCAGTTGGCCCTTTAGTCATCCACATAATAAAGCGAATAATGCTTCTATCAACAACACCATAGCTTGGGTAATTGAGGTTACCACCAAACACTTCTACTAGTGCAGGAAGCCATGGAGACTTTTCAATGAAGGCCTGCATGTAAGGATTCGTTTCTGCTGTATTTTTCAATGGCTTTCTTGCAACCAAACTGACCGAGAAAAAGCTACTAGGCTTCTGCTCTAGCAGTGTTTGATTGGCTTCAATAAAGTCATAAACAGCGGGGTTATGCTTACCATGACGAATGCTTGCACCGATAATTATTTTGTCAAACGCGGCCAAATCAACGGTTTCATCGATACTAACGGCTTTAACTTTATTGCCTAAGGTTACCAGCTTGTTTTCAAGATAAGCACAAATTTTGCGGGTCTGGCCATGTACGCTTGAATAAACGATAAGAATATTGCTCACCAGATGCTCCCCTATAGGTAAAATTTAATTGGGTTAATCATAGGTGAAAATCGAGTATTTTTAATTGAATCAGATCACGAGCTTCAGTTCGATAAGCCGCTTTAACTTTACTTACCTCACAAAATCAAAAAAGGGAATACAAAAATTTTGTATTCCCTTAACGGCTTAATACTTATATTTTATAGAGACATCAAAAAATCAATAACTTGAGTTCGCTCCGCAGCAGATAGCGCCATAAAGTCATCGGTGCTTTTTTGCGCTTCTCCGCCATGCCACAAAATGGCCTCTTCAAGTGTTGCCGCACGACCATCATGTAGGAAACCAGCTTGAGGATTAACAGTTTGAGTCAGGCCTATTCCCCATAGTGGACGGGTTCGCCACTCATTGCCATCGGCAAGAAAATCAGGACGACCATCCGCCAACTCGTCACCCATGTCATGTAACAGCATGTCAGTAAAAGGATAGATAGTCTGGCTCTTGTGCCCCGCAATCATCTCTGTGCCACCAATGTCCCCCGAAGCTTTAGTGACAAAGCTAGGCGTATGACAACCACTGCAGTTAAGTTGCTCAAACAAACGCGCACCTTCTCGAACATCTGGGTCAGTGACATTTCGCCTTGCTGGCACAGCGAGTGTTTCAGCGTAAAAGACAACCGAGTCACTAAATTCAGCATTGGCTTCAGGCTCACCATCAACTCCTTCTCCAGTATCAGTAAAGCCTGTGCGCGCCAGGTAGTCATCATGCAGTGCTGTGCCTTTAATACTTTCATCGGGAAATAACGGATTAGTAATACCAATATCACCACGCAATGCACCTAATGATTGCACTCTGACGCTTGGTGTATTGGCTTTCCAGCCAAAGCGACCTAATGATAGCGGATGACTATCACCATTTTGCGCTTTTACTGCATCAAATACGTAGTTAGCACGCCCCGAAATGTCATCATTATTACTGTCTTCAGCATCAACATTTGCCACAATATCAGCTTCAGGAATAGCTTCTAGAAGACCTAAACCAAACACCGGCATACCATTACGCCACCCCATGAGTACATCATCTTGAAGCAGATTAGAGGTCACATTAGAGCTTGATTTGGTTTCACCCGGTGCGTCATAAGGGTTCTCTACATCAAATAGCGGTTTCTTTAGTGTCACACTGGTGCCATCACTATAGGTCACTGTTTTGGTTTCATAAGACAGGTATACATCAGCCTGGCCAATGAACATGTTCTGCTGCCAGTCTGAGCGTGCCTTTAACACGCCACGATGAAATAACTGACCGCCAAAATCAGGTACAGCAATGGGGGCGCAATAGTTATTTTCCGCAGTACCTGTCACACATGGCTCATCAGGCGCTTTACTTATTCTAAGAAAAATACCAGCTTCGGAGCCCAGCTTAACTCGGGTTTCACCCGCAGCAACTTGCGGCGTTGAATTACGACCATCACGTTGATGGCAAGAGTTACAATCGGCATTATTAAATACAGGACCAAGACCATCTAAGTCTGGGTGAGCTGGATTCGGCGCGGTTGTAAAAGCGGTTTCAAAGCCAAGATCACCATCCAAATGTAACGCCAGCTCTTCATCAGTTAAATTCGGTGCAGGTGTTGAGAAACCATGGCCAGATTCGGAAGCATCATAGGTTGTAGTATCACCGCCACTGGCGGTGATATCAGTATAGGCAGGATAGATTTTCTCTTCCGGTGTAGGTGTCGTCTCATCATCACCACTACCGCCACATGCCGACAAACTTAATATTGCAGCGATTGCTAAAGCATTAAGCTTGATAGAATTTGATCTAAATTTATAATTTTTATTTCGCATTTTGTTACCACACACGTTCTACCGTCGATTTAGCTTGTGAGGCTACCTAGCAGCTACAAACTAAATGCCGGTGGTTACATAAAAAAGGCATAGGGAGATCCCTATGCCTTTTAAAAGTCACTTATTTACACTTTCCACGTCTTTAATAGTGGAAGTACATCTGACTCTAGGCTTGTTTGCAGTTTAGTTAATGCTTGTACTGCAGTTTCGATGCGGGTGCGACCTTCAGTATCAGAGATAGCTTGACGGAACGGCATGTCATTTGAGCCTTCAATCGCTTGAATAGTCAAAATAGCATTATCAATTTCAGTGCCAACACGCGTGGCTAAGCCCTTGTCTGCCGCAGCAACGAAATCAACAATACCTTGCTTGTCTGCAGCACCAGTCAGCTCACCTTGGTAGACATTACGTACACCAATGATGTTATTACTAAAGTCAGTTAGCGAGTTCCAAGAATATTGCGACTCAACTTTTGAGGTATCAGCCTTAGCGGCAGTGTCACCAAATGGATCGGCGATTTTACCGTTGCCCACTTCATCAACAATACCAATCATGCCGTTAATTAGCTCTTCAACTACACCGACGTTTGAGCTATAAAATGTGTTGCCATCACTACCAGGGTTTTTAAGTAATTCACCATAAGCTTTGCCCGTGCTAGCGTCATGACTAACAACCCATGCATCATCCAGGTCTTTAGTGTAATCACGGAATACTTCAGCAAGCCCCATTAAATAGTCACGTTCGTTGGCCGTTAGATCTGCAATGGCTTTAGTGTTATCAGCGACACCATCACCAAATAATAGGTATTCCATAGTATGGAAACCTTGCACGTCATCATTCCAACTTTTAATGGTTTCAGCATCAAAACCTGTCGTTGTAGAAAGAACAGTGGTTAAATCAATGGTGTTCAAAGGCCAGCTATCTAAATGTGGATCAATACCCATTGAGTCTACTGGGCCGAAGATGTGCGATTCACCTTGCTCCCAAGGCTGACGCGCCGCTTTCCATGCATCTTGTGCTGCTTCTAAATTCGCCTGAGTAGGGGTTGCAACCAATGTTTGAGTTGCGAGTAATAAAGCTTCACCTTCGCCCGCTAAGTCATTGTAACCAGCAACGATGACATCCTCTGTAAGGTTGGTCACCATCTCAGTGGCATCAAACGAGAAAGAGTTATCAGGTTCAGTTGTTGGTGTACTGTCAGAACCAGAACCACCACATGCAGCAAGTGCAGAAATTAACGCGACAGCAACCGCTGAATGAGTAAATTGTTTCATTAAAAACTCCATTTTTTTTAACTTAGATAATTTGATTTAGTTAACTTGTGTTTAATTGTTTATAGCGAGAACTGGTAGCCCACGCCCAGCGCAAAAAAGTTGGTATCAGGGATTGAAGACACAGCAACTTGCTGCACACCCGCTTCAGCCTTGATGACAATTTCTGGAATTGGGAAATAGTTGATACCGCCGCTAATCCAGGTATTTTCGTATCGCTTAGTGGCGATGCCCGATTCAACCTCTTTAAGCGGATTTGAATAATCGATATTGGCAAAAATAGTGACTGGAATAGAGGTAAAGTGGCTTAAGTCAACGCCCGCTTCTACAAAGAAAGCTTCAGACTCGCTGCCTAATTGAGCAAAGTTGCCCGGCTTCAAACCTGGAGTCGTTTTATTCGCTTGAGTAATGGCTTCTGAGTCGCTCAAGGTCCCGTTAAGATATTGACCGCGAAGGATCCACGGACCTTCAACGTAGGCGCCAGCAACAGATAAAATACCCACGGTACCATCGGCACTCATCTTGTTAGTTTTATGACGGTTACCACTGGTATTACCGTAGTAATACGAAACACCGACAGCCGAACCGCTTTTAAAATTGCCGTAATCTAAACGTACGACGTATGCCAGATCATCACCATTAACATGCTCAAAGCGTTTTTGGTGACCAGAAGCAACCCAATCGTAAGTACGGAAGTATTCAGAATTTAAACCGCTGACAACCTGCGCTTGATAATGGAAGTTAGCGATTTCACCAAAAACACCAATACCGTTTTCATTCCAGACAGCTGGAAGCATTGCAGCCTCGCTTTTGTGGCGCTGAACAGTAAGGTATTGATTAGGCTTGTGTAGGGTGCTACTCAAACCAACAGGTAGGTGGATATTACCGAACTTAACGCCAAACGCATCGCTTGGACGATAACGAATTTGCGCTTTCTCTATCATAACTTCACCGCCAGCTTCGACTTCAGCTTCAAACTCGCCAAATTCATCAAAGCCGTCGTACTCTAGAGATGAACCAGTACCGCCATGCTCATATTCAATTTCAACTTCCATGTCCCACTCATCGTTAAACTGATAGCCAAACTCAGTCACAATACGCTCTAAATCGAAGCGCCCACGACGTTCAGGCGTAGTGTCTTGAACATTGTCGTAGTACTCATCATTGGTATAGATGACACTACCGTAAGACTTAAAAGAGAATTTACTTAGTTTGCTTGATTCAGCTTGAACCGTTTCAATTGCAGCTTGCTGCTCCACCTGCTGTCGTTTCTGCTGCTCAGCCTGAGCATTTTGCTGTTGCTGTTGCTTAGCCAACTCTTTAAGTTGCCCCTTCAATGCCACCAGCTCAGCTTCTTGCTTAGCAATCGCAGCGGCTAACGCTTCAGGATCAGTTGCAGACATGGCGTTGGCACTGAATACTCCAGCGATAGTGGCGGCCAGTAGATTTAGCTTCACATGCTTTGACATGTTTTTCATAAAACGGCTCTCGATTGATTCTTGCTGGAAACCAGCATATCTAATAATTGCCGCCAAACTACACCAAATGAGAACGATTTGCATTACTCTTTACAATATAATTTACATTAAACTTACATTAGCCAAAGCAAATAAACAGCGGTAACACTTATTCCCCCAAACAATAAACTGTTACATTTCAATAACTAAATTTGACCTACATAGCAGATAAATTTAAAAATGACAGTAAAGATTAAATTGGTGAAATCTGTAGTTATTTAGCTATTACAAACTTGTTAGCTAAAAATAGTGCCTGAGAGTGGAGCATACATAAGGCTTTACATTGGTAAGTTCACAGCCGATATGTGCTGAATATGTACTTGTGTAGAAAGCACTTACACCAAGTCGAAGCTGAACACTTACCACGTTGCAAAGCAGGTTTTGTGTAAGCAACTCATGCCCAACTCGTTAGATTACAAAGCCGAAATTAGGGCAAGTAAAAATAGAGAGCTCTGCCGTGACGAGTGCAGCTAAGGATCTGGCATCCGAAAAGCGAGAATATTTTTAGGCATTCACATCTTTGTATTGCTTAATGTTAATTGGGTATATACTGCTCATCCTTTCGCCGTAGTACATGGATCGTTTCAATGAAGAATAACCCGCAAAAATTATTACTTTGGATGACATTCATCATGTCACTCGTGTTTGCCGTCTGGCAGGTGTTGCTCAACAATTTTGTCATTGAACGCGCACAGTTTACTGGTGCTGAGATAGGTATTTTACAAAGCTTGAGAGAGGTTCCAGGCTTTCTAGCATTCACTGCTATCTTTGTACTGCTGCTAATCAGAGAGCAGACCTTTGCGTTACTGTCGTTAACTTTGCTCTGTGTTGGAGTTGCGATAACCGGATTCTTTCCACAAGTGCTGGGGTTATATATCACCACGGTATTGATGTCGATTGGCTTTCATTATTTTGAAACAGTCAATCAATCACTTACACTTCAATGGGTTGAAAAGAAAAATACCGCAGCTTTCTTAGGAAAAGCGCTCGCGTGGCGAAGCGCTGCAGCTTTGATGGGCTATGGCAGTATTTGGATAATCATGACTTGGTTACAGCTCGATTACCAATGGATGTATGCCATCATCGGTGTGTTAGGGCTAGTAATGGTCATCACCATCACTTTGTATTTCCCGACGTTTCCTCAGGGGGAAGTACAACACAAGAAAATCATTCTCAGAAAACGCTACTGGCTGTATTACATGCTGACCTTTTTCTCCGGTGCCAGAAGACAGATCTTCATGGTATTCGCAGGCTTTATGATGGTTGAAAAGTTTGGCTACAGTATCAGCCAGATCACCTCACTATTCTTAATCAATTACGTAGTAAATCTGTTATTTGCCCCTGCCATAGGCCGCTTCATTGGTCGTATTGGTGAGCGTAATGCACTCACGATTGAATATGTTGGTTTAATACTGGTTTTTGTCAGCTATGCGTTAGTCGAGCATGCAGAAGTTGCCGCAGCGCTCTATGTGATTGACCATCTACTCTTTGCGATGGCGATTGCAGTAAAGACCTACTTTCAGAAAATTGCCGACCCCAAAGATATCGCCGCAACTATGTCGGTCAGTTTCACCATTAACCATATTGCGGCAGTCGTGATCCCTGCACTTCTAGGGCTTTTGTGGCTAACCTCGCCAGCGCTGGTATTTTACATCGGTGCAGGCTTCGCTGTTTGCTCACTGATCTTAGCGATAAATGTGCCTCGACATCCACAAAGGGGCGAAGAGGTAGCGTTATTTGGTAAGCTAGCACCACTGGTTAATGCAGACAAATAGCTAGACAATGAACGACTTGTTCGGCATAAAGATAACTGTAATGTTTACAAAGGACTCGGCTGATGGTTGAAACAGTGCAAGACACAAAAGTGCATACAGACAAACCAACTGTTATTGATAGCGCTAAATCAGCCGATGTGTCAGCAAGAAAGAAAGCACTGCTACTAGGACGAATGCTTGGACTCAGCAGCGAAGGTGATTACCGGCCAAGTAGTGCTTCTATTACCGAACGCAGCGCGTATAGAGCGCAAAAGCTCGCTAACCAGTACCAATCAAATTTAGAAACCATCTATAAGATTGCCATAAGCCAAACACCATCTGATGTAACCGGTATGGATCTCGACGCCGATTGGGCGCACCAATTCTTTCAGCTTGCGGAGCAGATCCACAATCGCAAAATGCAGGAGCTTTGGGGGCGTATTTTAGCCAGCGAGATCACCAATCCGGGTAACTTTAGCCTCCGTACATTAACCACTTTAAAACAGCTAACCCACAAAGAAGCGCAGATATTGGAAAAAGCCTTAGGGATGTCAGTACTGGTTAATAATGAGAGCAAATTGAAACTAGTCATTGGCTTTAAGCATGCCGGTGGTTTAGGTCATCTATTTAAGAAGCCCACCCAAACCAATATAGCGTTATCACAGTTTGGTTTACCCTACTCCAATATTTTAACCTTGATTGAGGCCGGAATTTTACACCGCAGTGAACTAGAAACAGGTCTACTTAGTAGTAAAAAGCCGATTAACTTTGCGCTCAGTAACATCAAGCTAAAGCTCACACCAAAAAGTGGTCAGCTGTTCTTTAGCTATTATCGTTTTACGCCAGTAGGCGATGAACTTGCGCAGTTGATCCACTTCAATACTGACACCAGCTATATCAAGGCATTAAAGGCAGTATTTGCTCAAGACTTTCGGATTGATTAGTTAGATTATAAGTAAAGGACGCTATCTATTGATAGTCGCTTACGCGCCCCATTATCTACGGCTTCTGCTTATTAACCAGCATAGTTATATACTTGCTAAATCGTCTCTGTCTGGTGTCGAGTTTCTTAGCACTTGCCAGGCCATGAGCGATTACATAACGACTCGATTTATTCAGCGTTTCAAAAAACTGCTTGGCTTGCGGCAGAGCTTCTAGTTCGGCTAAGAAATCTGCAGGCACCACCATCTCACTGACACGATAAGCACTCTCCCAGCGCCCGTCCTCTTTAGCAGCTAAGACTTGTAACAAGCCAGGCTCCCTCATCCGCCCTTCAGTTATCAAACGTTCGACATGCTCAGTATTTCTTTTAGACCAGCTGCTGCGAGTTTTCCTTGGGGTAATACGTTGAAGGTAAGCTTGCCCATCAATTGACTTCTTTACGCCATCTATCCAGCCCCAGCATAAAGCCTCTACCACCACATCATCCCAAGTCACACTCTGAATCTTTGAGCCTTTCTTAAATATCTTTACCCACAACTCTGTTTCAGTTGCATGGTGTTGTTTGAGCCACTCAGCAAGTTTTTGCCCAGTCTCAAAAGATTCAATTCTCGATTTTTCTGGTTCGGGCATCGACCAAGGTTCTCCGCTAGTAGACAGAACTTAATTTATCAAAATTAACAAATTAGCATATCTAATTTGCCTCTTTGTAAACAATGGCCCTTGCAGTAAAACACAACTTAACCACTTTTATAGATCTCATAGAATCTAATATCTCAAATAGAATTTTTCTTTTCAAATTAAGTCGCTTTGTAGAACTCAGTCGCCCTATAAACAAAATGCCATACATGAATCCATGCATGGCATTGTTTTCAATTCAGCTTGAGTGGAAACTAACCTGTAGCTTTTAGCTTAGCTCCATCAATCACTTGAATGGCGGCTAGATAGTCGAGCAGCGCGCTAACTTGAGATGCTAAATCACCTTTATTGGTGTCTATGGTCAGCTCCGCCGCCGTTGGTGTTTCGTATGGCGCGGAGATCCCAGTAAAGTCCTTAATCTCTCCCGATCGGGCTTTTTTATAAAGTCCTTTAGGATCACGCGCTTCACACACCTCAATCGGCGTAGACACATAAACCTCAATAAAGCGTCCCTCATCAAAAAGTGCGCGGACGCGCTCGCGCTCCTCTTTAGTTGGCGAGATAAAAGCGGATAGCACCACTAGACCGGCATCAACCATCAACTTGGCAACTTCGCCAACACGGCGTAGGTTTTCATCTCTATCGTCAGCACTAAAGCCTAAGTCTTTACACAGGCCATGCCTAACATTGTCACCATCAAGCAGGTAAGTGTGGAAGCCAGCATCATACAGTGCCCGCTCTAGTGCTCCAGCTAGCGTTGACTTGCCAGAGCCAGAAAGCCCAGTAAACCATAGTAGTACAGGGCTTTGCCCTTTCAGCTTTGCACGAGACTCTTGGTCAATACTATGTTGGTGCCAAACGATGTCAGACATAACCACTCCAAAAACATTAATCTAATAAATAACAATGTGCCAAGCTATCAGGTAACACGCTTAAGATTGACTAAAATCTAAAACGGAAACAGCATTGGCACTAAAATAATGACTATCGATGAGTACAATACCGATAACGGTATTCCCACTCTTAAAAAATCGCTAAAACGATAATTTCCCGCGCTATAAACCATTAGGTTGGTCTGATAACCGTAAGGCGAAATAAAACTCGCACTCGCGCCAAATACAACCGCTAAAATAAATGGCCGAGTATCAACGCCATAATTCAAGGCGATGGCGTAAGCCACCGGGAAAGCGAGTGCTGCAGCCGCATTATTGGTAATAAGCTCTGTTAGCAGTAGCGTTAAAAAATACACACAGACAAAAGCAGCAAAAACACCAAATCCATTGAGTGACGTTAAGATAAAACTAGCAATATCATTTGCCAATCCCGTCGATAACATCAGATTAGCTAAACTAAGTGCACTGCCTACAATAACAACCAGCTCAATAGGAAAGCGTCGCTTTAACTCTGTTAAGCTCACGGCACCAATAGCGACATAGCTAATCAACAGTAGCAGTAAGCCTTTAATCAAAGGCATAACGCCTATAAGGCTGGCAAAAATGGTTAATACAAAGCCGCCGAGCACCCAACGACTGCGTTTATTATCTAACCGAACACTCAAATCTAAACCACTTACCGCAACAAAATCAGAGGCCAGCTTGGCGTTATGGCTAAAACTATCGCCGGGAGTAATCAATAAGACATCACCCGCTTGTAATTCAATATCACCAAGGCCACCTTTTAACGGGTCGTGGCCACGACGAATAGCCAGCACGGCACCATCAAAACGCTCTCTAAATTTGGATGCCTTTAACGAGGCTCCAACCAGTTTTGATGTTGGAGAAAGTACTGCTTCAATGAGGTTCTGCCCTTTAGCTTGCTGTTTACCAAACCATTCAAGTCCATCAAACTGATGCAATAATTCGACCGATTCAACTGCACCACCAAAGCGCAATATGTCTTCACTTTGTAGCACTAGATGCGGAGGAACAGGGCAAATACGTATACCACTACGCTCAAGCTCAACTAAGTAGAGTTTTTTCAACGCACGTAGACGGTTATCTAACACACTCTTACCAATCAACTGCGACTGTTTAGCCACACGCGCCTCAAGCAGGTAAGGTAAGCTTTCCTCTGCACTTTCTTCACGTCTATCTGGCAGCACATTGGCAAGTAATACCAGTAAACCAACACCAAGCGTGACGATCACTACACCAATCAGTGAAAACTCAAAAAAGCCTAGGGGGACTAAGCCTGCGTTTTCAACAAAGGAATTAACAATAAGATTGGTAGAAGTGCCAATCAACGTTAAGGTGCCACCGAGGATGGCTGCATATGACAGTGGCAGTAATAACTTAGCCGGTGCGTGTGACTGATTACGCCTCACCACACCAATTAAGGATGACACCACTGCAGTATTATTGGTAAACGAAGACAAAATCGCAGTTGAAAAGCCGAGCTTTGCCATGGTTGATGCTAATGACCCCTGACCCACCACTTGGCTAAGCTTGCCCAGCAATGACGTTTTCTCTAACGCGGTCGTCGACAGAATGATCAACACTAACGTCACTAAGCCTGCATTGGTGAAACTTGCCAATGCTGTTTCCAACTCCACCATCCCAAGAAGATAAGTGGTTAATGCGGCGGTAAAAAATAGGGCTGCGGGTGTCCATATTCCAGCCATTAAGGCTGTAACAAGGACAAACAGTATGCTTGATAACACCCACAGCTCTGACACGGCTAGCCCTCTAACTTACTTATATCTAGCGCTTGCCAATGCGGATACTGCTTACGGATCAATGCATTAAGCTCAAGTTCAAAATCAGTAAACTGACTGCTTGCGGGCTTTGCTTTTGAAGTTGTCACAGCCATTACCGCTGCGACTGTCGCATTCGACAACCGATCGATTAAGATCATGCCACCGGTATCTCGGATCAAAGTGTATGCATCGATTGCAATCGCTTCATTTAACTCAAGCGTTACTCGCGCCATGTCATTTAGACCAATCACCTCACTATCTTTGCGCTCTAGTGTATTGATATCAACTAAATACTCAATATTAGCTACACTCGCTTGTAGCTTTTTACCGGCCACTTTTAGATCATACAACTGGCCTATTTGCAGCGGCTTTTCGTCCATCCAAGCGATATCTGCGCTCACCTGATTAGCCAATGTTGGCGCATCTTCAACTTGTGATAGTAGATCGCCACGAGAGATATCGATTTCATCTTCAAGTGTTAAGGTTACCGCTTGTCCTGCAATAGCCTCTTGAAGATCACCATCAAATGTCACGATACGCTCAACCTTACTGCGCTTACCTGAAGGCAAAGCTACTAGCTCGTCACCAACTTTAATAATCCCTGAAGACAGAGTGCCAGAGAAGCCTCTAAAATCGAGATCCGGGCGCAATACATATTGCACAGGGAAACGCACTGGCAAATTATTGAGTTCACGACGAGTATCGATAGTCTCTAATAGCTCTAGCAAAGTGCCATCGGTATACCAAGGAGTTTGCGCGCTGCGTTCAACAACGTTATCGCCTTTTAATGCTGAAAGTGGCACATAACGAATATCGATATCGCCTAGTTGCGCCGCAAATTCAGCAAACTCAGCTTTAATATCATTAAAGACTTTTTCATCGAAACCAAGCAAGTCCATCTTGTTAATCGCAACCACAAAGTGACGCAAACCTAACTGCGAAGCGATAAAGGCATGACGGCGAGTTTGAGTTTGTACGCCGTAGCGCGCATCAACCAAGATAACCGCTAGATCACAGGTAGAAGCGCCGGTTGCCATATTTCGCGTGTACTGTTCGTGACCTGGAGTGTCAGCAATAATGAATTTGCGTTTATCACTTGAAAAGTAACGATAGGCAACATCGATAGTGATCCCTTGTTCACGTTCAGCCTGGAGGCCGTCTACCAGTAATGCCAGATCAATCTCTTCGCCAGTGGTACCCACTTTAGCACTATCATTTTTTAGACTGGCTAACTGATCTTCGTAAATTTGGGCGCTGTCATGCAGTAAACGTCCAATTAAGGTACTTTTACCATCATCGACGCTACCGCAAGTTAAAAAGCGCAGCAAACCTTTATGTTGCTGCTGAGATAAATATTCTTTCACACCTAAATCTTCAAGCTCAGCGGCTAAGCGGGTGTTGTTATTGACTGCTTGATTCATGAGTAATTCCTTTGAAATCTAATAAGGCTGTAACTTGCCGCGCTTAGAAGTAACCTTGACGTTTTTTGAGTTCCATCGAGGCACTTTGATCTGAATCGATAAGTCGTCCCTGTCGCTCACTTGAGCGAGTTAACAACATCTCTTCGATAATTTTCTCTAACGTATCGGCTTCTGAATGCATTGCACCGGTCAGTGGGTAACACCCTAACGTTCTAAAACGTACTAATTCCTCTTTAGCCGTTTCACCCTCTTCTAAAGGTAGCCTCTCATCATCAACCATTATCATCATGCCATCACGCTCAACAACCGGACGCTTTTGTGCAAAATACAGTGGAACTAACTCTATATTCTCTTGGTAGATATACTGCCAAATATCAAGCTCAGTCCAGTTAGACAAAGGGAAAACTCGGATACTTTCGCCTTTATTCACCGCGCCGTTATAGGTGCGCCATAGTTCTGGACGTTGATTCTTAGGATCCCAGGTATGGTGCTTATCACGGAACGAGTACACTCGCTCTTTTGCTCGAGACTTTTCTTCATCGCGGCGTGCGCCACCAAAAGCTGCATCAAAACCATATTTATTTAGTGCTTGCTTAAGCCCTTGAGTTTTCATGATGTCGGTATGCTTTGCACTGCCGTGGGTAAACGGACCTACGCCCATTTCAATACCGTCAGGGTTTTTATGCACTAGCAATTCAAAACCAAACTCTTTCGCCTGTGCGTCACGAAAGGCAATCATCTCTTTGAACTTCCAGTCAGTATCGACATGCAACAGAGGAAATGGGATCTTTCCTGGGTAGAAAGCTTTGCGTGCTAGATGCAGCATCACTGAAGAGTCTTTACCGATGGAATACATCATCACTGGGTTATCAAACTCTGCCGCTACTTCGCGGATAATTTGAATACTCTCAGCTTCTAGTTGTTGCAAATGGCTTAACTCTTTGGCGGCCATGCTAATTCTCCGTCTTCTTGATTCTATTGTGCTAAGCACATCTATTTAACTTGTTTGTTTAAACTTACATCACTACTTGGCAAACCTTGAGGCTTAAACCAGTTCAAGCTATCAGCCAATTCGACCACCTCACCAATCACCATTAAGGCTGGCATGACAAGTTCTGGATTGGATGCAAGTTGTTCAATATTGTCGAGTGTACCGACAAAGGTACGCTGCTCATGAGTTGTCGCTTTCGACACGATAGCAACAGGCGTGTCTGCAGAGCGTCCAGCGCCCAGCAAACCAGCTTTGATAATGTTGGCATTTAAGATCCCCATGTATACCACTAAGGTATTGTTGGGGTTTGCGTAACCCTGCCAGTCCATAGGACGACTTTCTAGTTGGCAATGGCCAGTGATAAAACTCACTCCTTGCGCATAATCTCGGTGCGTTAATGGGATCCCCGCATAAGCAGCGGTGCCGCTTGCAGCAGTAATTCCAGGGACCACTTCAAATGAGAGACCAGCTTCAACAATTGTCTGTAACTCTTCCCCACCACGACCAAAAATAAACGGGTCGCCACCTTTAAGGCGTACTACGTTTTTACGGGTGTAGGCTTTGGTTACCAATAGTTGATTGATTTCGCTTTGCGCTGCACTGTGCTTGCCTGCACGTTTCCCCACAGCTATTTTTTCTGCTTTATTAGGAATAAGCGCCATGATATCTTCGCTAACTAAAGCGTCATAAAGCACTACATCGGCGCTTTGCAACACTCGATAAGCTTTGACTGTTAGTAGATCGACATCACCAGGGCCTGCACCTACTAGCCACACTTTTCCACCTGCGGCTTGACCCGGTAAAGTTACAATCTCCATCACGCACCCTCACTCTAATTTGATAGCCTGAATATAGCCGCCCTCTTATTCCATAATAAATAGAAAATTCAAATCATTTATAACTTTTAGTTATTAGAAAAGTAGTACATGTCATAAAATCAGTATTAAAACACCAAGAAAACAAACAAAATCAGTAATTTATAATAATCAGCAGTATTGTTCATGCTAAACCAGCCAGTCAACGAGCAGCTATTCAGCACTAAGTTATTGCATTTGGATCTAGTTAGCTTGGTCAATATTAGCTTTTCATCACAGCATTGACTGCAAGTATTACGCTTTAACGGCATCATAGAGTCAGTTACGAGCTTGCTGTAACTCTGTTAATAACCTCAGTTGCTAGGTAAACTTGTTCGCAAATTAAAAAAGCACAGTTTTAATCACTTTCAGGGAATGTTATGAACAAGCTAGGCGCACTATTTTTGTCTATTGGATTAAGTTGCACATTTACATCAGTTGCCGACCCAGTTAAAAGCACAGAGCAAGCAAGTAGCAGCACTGAAGATATCGAAGTGAAGCGTGAAAAGTCACTGGTAGATAACCGCATTACCCAAGAAACAGAAACCGGTGACCGCCCTTATGTGATAACACCGCATAAGGTGAACTACATTCTTCCTGTGACTTACAACAGTTCACCGAATATGGAACCCTTTGCTCAAGAGGCCAAAGAGCACCCTTTTACCCTTGATAATTTAGAAGCTAAATTTCAAATAAGTTTTAAATTTCCACTGTGGCACAATGTTTTTGGCGACAACGGCCATCTATTTGCCGCTTATACCAACCAATCTTATTGGCAGGTTTATAACAAAGATATCTCTTCGCCGTTTAGAGAAACAAATCATGAACCTGAACTATTTATGTTATTTACTAACGACTGGCAGCTAGGTCCTTTAAAAAACTCTTTTTGGGGGGTGGGCGCGGTGCATCAATCAAATGGTCAGGCAGGCTCTTTATCAAGAAGTTGGAATCGTATTTACGGCATGATGGTATTCGACTCAGGGCCTTTTGCGCTCGAAGCAAAAGCATGGTGGCGCATCCCCGAGGATGAAAAAGAGACACCGACATCGCCTCAAGGAGACGATAATCCAGATATTACAGACTATATGGGTAATATTGAATTTAGAGGTGTTTATGGGCTGGATGAGCATAGATTTACTTTGATGGTACGTAACTATGTACAAAAACCTAACTATGGCGCGGTTGAATTTACTTGGAGTTATCCGATCATGGGCAACTTACGCTTATACACCCAATACTTTAATGGCTACGGTGAAAGTTTAATCGACTATAATTCACATAACCAACGCATAGGCATAGGGATCTCGATTAACGACATTCTTTAGCCAAATAGCGGGGAAGTGCGGGGAACGATGTTGTAACCCGAAGAGATCGACCGGCAGGCTTATGACTAAATGACGCCTGCCCATATCAAGGATTGGATATGGTAGTGAGTGTTAGAAGCATCTTCTTTGTCTTTGCAACTATGATGTGCATAAGTGCCGTGCAGCTAATTAGGATCTCTTTTTTCCCGCACAGCGCCTCCTACCAGCTAACTTCAGAGCAGCAAAAACAAGACATTCAGCAAGTACTCAGTGACATCAATCAAAAATCCGCTTTTGCGGCATTAGATCCTGGCAAAAAACACAAATTTAATTTGGCCGCACAACGTTTGCTACTCGCCAATCTCCCGCACACTAACAGCTCAGTATTCCAGATTCGTTTACAAGCTTTGCTGTCGACATTAAACGATCCTGCAATAAGCGTAACATTGCCCCAAAGCGCGCCTAAATCCAATGTGCTAACAAGTTTCCAAGGCGTGTTACACCATGATGGCAAGCACTGGCTTGCATTTATGTCGATAAGAGAACATTTAGATGAAGACTATCCATATCTCACCCACATTGATGGCCTGCCAATCGCTCGGTGGGTATCAGCCGCTCAACAATATATCCCGGACTCTTTAAAACTATCAGCCATAGAGCAAAGTCGTTGGATATCTCGCATTAACCAACTTAGACAAGATATAGGCCTTCCCCTCTCGGATTCGGCTCAATTCACTTTTACAAATTCAGCTGGCGATAGCATTCAACGTACGATGCGATTAGGCAGCTCAAGCGATAGCAATAATGATGTAAGCTACAGCGCGACACTTGTACATAAGCAAGCGTCTTTGGCACGAGATACTTTACAATACCCAGCATATTCTGCGCCTAAGGAAATGTTTTTTAAGCGACTTGAAGCCAGCACTAGCAACCCTATTCTACTGGATATTCGACAGTTAACTTCAATAGATAACCGACTTAACCAATGGATTAACGATAACGTTGCTCCTCGCTACACGCCTTATAACAGCACCATTGGCTTGATAAAATACAAACGTTTTCCAAGCTCAACTTCTGCCACCTTCTCAAAACAAGCTTTTTTTCCGTTAGAAGATTTACCATTTTTTGTACAAACTCAATTAGAAACTGTAGGGTTTAATAGGCAGTTTGATGCAACACAAGCTTTTAGCCATTGGCTGGTACGCAGAACTGAGGAATATTCCAACGCGGCGAGTGAAAAAAGACAGCTACATTTACTCGTCGATTCGAGCTGTCAGCAAGAGTGTGAATGGCTAACACTCAGGGCGGCAAGTTGGCCAAATGTTAGCTTATTAGGGGAGCAAACCAGAGGCAGTTTAAGCCCACGTCATTCGTTGAAGCTGAAACAGAGCGGGATCAACATAAAATACAGCGCAGCATTAACTTATAGCGCCCAAGGAAAGTTAATTTCAGGTATAGGGATCTCGCCACACATCGCTCTGACAGGGCTTGCTCTGAATCAACCTAAAACCCCGCATTTGATTGCCACTGAATCCAAAAGCCCAAAACGTTTATCTGCGGGTAGTAAGCCTATAAGCGCAAAAACACTGCCATAGAGTCATCTTTATATGATGAATTTCCCACTTTTGTTCCATAGCTTGCTTAAGTAAGGTATAAGAGCACTATGAAAACCCCTAAACGACTCCAACCATTGGTTGATGAAGGATTAATAGACGAAGTTGTTCGTCCATTAATGAGCGGCAAAGAAGCTGATGTCTATATCGTGAGATGTGGCGATGATGTCCGCTGCGCGAAAATCTACAAAGAAGCTGACAAACGTAGCTTTAAAAAAGCTGTCGAATACCGCGAAGGTCGCAAAGGCCGTAATAGTCGCCGTGCTCGTGCGATGGAAAAAGGCTCAAATTATGGCCGCCAAGAGCAAGAACAGGCTTGGCAAAATGCCGAAGTTGATGCGCTATTTCGCCTAGCTTATGCCGGTGTACGAGTACCTAAACCCTATGGCTGCTTTGACGGTGTATTGTTAATGGAGCTGGTCACTGACGACGCTGGCTACGTGGCACCAAGGCTCAATGATATTAGCCTTACTGCAGAGATGGCGACAGCACATCACTATCAAGTGATGAAAGATGTTCAGCGTATGCTTTGCGCTGGCCTTATCCATGGTGATCTCTCTGAATTCAACGTACTGCTTGACGACGAAGGTCCGGTGATTATCGATCTGCCACAAGCAGTGGATGCCGCAGCGAATAATAATGCCAAACGTATGTTATTACGTGACGTGAACAATATGACCCAATACTACGGTCAGTTTGCTCCAGCGTTACTAAACACCAAATATGCGCAAGAGATGTGGTTAAAGTTCGAATCCGGTGAACTATCTCCTGACAGTGAGTTAACCGGTGAGTTTGTTGAAAGCGAACATACAGCTGATATAGATGCGGTCTTGGAAGAGATCCAAGCTGCGTTTGAAGAGGAACAGGAGCGTAAAGAGCGTATTAAAGATGCAGCTGAAGAGGATGAATATTAATATTCGTCAGTAAACGCTTTCATTCAATTGAATCATCTACAGCCCAACAAATACACTGTTGGGCTTTTTACTGGCTGGTATTAAGTCTGCAATATCTAAGCTATCGTGGAAAATCTAGGCCTATCAAGATGAACTTTTTGCGATTGCGATTGCACCAATCAGCCCGTAGACTCAAGTTTATCTACTAAACTCAGTTTAATCCTATGTCATTAGCAGCAGATAGCAACCAATCAATTGATTCCAATAGCCCTAAGGCCATACGTAAAGCTGTACGTGCAGCTCGTCGTAATTTGAGTTTAGCGCAACAGAAACAGTCCTCAGTTTTAGCTGCAAAAAGTGCGTTAGAAAAACTCAATAAACTCCAAGCCTTTAAGGTTGCACTCTACCTGACGAATGACAGTGAGCTCGACACTGCGCCTTTGATTGAAATGCTATGGCAGCATGGCGTTGAAGTTTACCTGCCTAGGCTACACCCCTTTAGTGCTGGCAACCTGATCTTTCTTCAATATGAGCCAAAGAGCGTTCTAGAGAAAAATAGCTTAGGTATTTGGGAACCCAAACTCAACATCACCCAAATGATCCTGCCGCATCAATTAGACGTGGTGATAACCCCGCTGGTAGCATTTGATAGATTCGGCAATAGAATGGGGATGGGGGGCGGTTACTACGACAGAACCTTAGCCAATTGGCAAGCGACGGGCAAACCATTGCCTATTGGTTATGCCCATGACTGCCAACAAGTCAGTAAACTTGTCAGTCAGCTATGGGATATTCCGCTGCCATTCATTATTACACCATCGAAAAACTACTCATTTGGTTAGCCCAAACTTATGGCAGTTACAGTATTTTATACCTGCCAATCAATTGGTTGGCCGCCTTGTTGTGCAATTAAAGTATTGATATGAGAGAAGTGCTTACAACCAAAAAAACCTCGATAAGCTGACAATGGCGATGGGTGGGGGCCAGAGACAATTTGGTGCTGCTTAGCCGTTATCACCTTGCCCTTCTTCTTCGCATGAGCCCCCCAGAGCACAAAAATAATCGGTTGTGATTGTGCATTGAGATGCAGCAGCACATTGGTGGTAAATGTTTCCCAACCCGATTTAGCATGAGAATGTGCTTTACCTTGCTCAACGGTCAACACCGTATTTAGCATCAACACTCCCTGCTCAGCCCAAGCTTGCAGATTACCATGTTCCGGCGTTTTAAAGCCTTCAATATCGGTCGCTAGCTCTTTATACATATTGACCAATGATGGCGGGATTTTTACCCCTTTTTGCACAGAGAAGCACAAGCCATGGGCTTGATTTGGTCCGTGGTATGGATCCTGTCCAATAAGCACCACCCGAACCTTTTCCAGCGGAGTATGTTCAAATGCTGAAAGCACCGAGGACTCATCAGGGTAGATAACTTTATCTGCTCGCTCTGCGCTAACAAATGCCTCAAGCTCAATAAAGTAGTCCTGCTGTTTCTGCTGCTGGATGAATTGTTGCCAGCTTGATTCCGTAGCCATAGCTCTGCTCATATAAGTATTTCCCTCTATAGTAAAAGTTCGGCTTATCCCATGCAATCCATTAGATTGTTTGAGGTTTAGTCATTGGTATTCAGTCACTGAGGTGATTAAATATGCGCTCATTTTTTGCCTAGGACGGCCTCTCAAATGTTGACCCCTTCATCTTCAAAGTCACAGTCTGGATTTACATTAATAGAGCTTGTTGTTGCCATCATTATCCTAGGGATCCTCGCAGTTATTGCTTTACCTAAGTTCATTAACTTGTCTGAAGATGCACAAGTATCGACAGTTAAAGGCACAGCAGGTGCATTTAAATCAGGGCTTGATCTGTCTAGAGCTGTATGGGCTGTAAAAGTGGGCCGTGGCCCCGTTGAAGACCTATCTGTATTTGGTACTGCGCAATCAGGTGAAGTTGACTTTAATGCTAATGACTGGCCTGCTCAGCACTATATTCATGGCAATGAAGCATCGCCCAAACTTGATAATGTAGAAGATTGTATTTCGGTCTGGCAAGTTATATTTCAAGGTGATGAGCCGAGTGTATCTAATCACAATAATGCCGATAAGACGGGCTATAAAGCAATCTATAGCGCAACAGCGACTTGTACATTTAACTATAGAGAAAATACCAATCTATCAATTCAACATGATTCTAATTTAGGCTCCGTTACAGTAGACTCAGCTCCAAACAGTTAAACTAAGTTAAGTTAAGTTAAG
>NZ_JBFRMK010000070.1:0-4797 GCF_041470405.1 Shewanella sp. 10N.286.45.A1 | reverse complement strand
TTGTGCTTGACCAGAATATTCTGTGGTGGTTTGATAAGTATCAACAACCAAAAAGCTAACGTTTTTTGGCATTTACACTCCCTTGCAAAAAGCTAACATCCATTTCAGGCTGTTAGCTTTTGCTTTAATATTGGTTTCAATCCATCAATCAGTAGGACAAATTGCTAGTTGATGGCTATCAGCTACTGCGACTTCATATGGTGATTAAAGGGATCGTTACCACTAGCAAGCCCCCCATACTCCAGTTGAAATAACGTCGACGCTTGGTTGAATTTAGTTTGTCTTTTATTGCGGCACCTAACACCACCCACGTGAACGAAGCAGGAAAGCCGACAATATTAAACACTAATAAGCCGAGTAACGCACTTGCCCAGTAACCATCACCACTTACCGTAAATGCAGTACAAAGCGTTATCGTTGCCATCCAGCTTTTTGGGTTTATCCATTGAAACAGTGCAGCTTCTTTCATTGACATAGGCTTTCTATCCAACACGTCATAACCATTTTCTACAGGCAAAGTCATCACTCTATATGCAAGAAACAACAGATATATGACCGAGGCCACCTTCAACACTGAGTGCAATAGCGGCCATGACTGGAATAAGCCACCAAGTCCCAACAGAATCGCGACATGCAACATTGTTTGCCCAACTCGGATCCCGATAATATGCGGTAACGTCTGCTTCACACCAAAGTTAGCGCCTGATGTCGCGAGCAAAATATTGTTAGGCCCCGGTGTCATAGTCATTGTGGCGCAAAATATTGCCGCCGAAACCATTAGTGTAAGTAGTGAATCCATCTCTCCCCCCGCAAATTGTACGCATACAATCATTGACACAATCAAATCATTAGCCGCATAATAATCGATACAAAAAGCAGATCAATGGTTTTATTGTCATGGGTACAATTTGGATTCCAACACTTGCAAACTACCAAGGCCCTTTGTATGTTCGCCTTGCAGAGGCCGCTGAAGCAGCAATTAAGAATGGCCAACTGCCAGCAGACACAAAGCTTCCACCGCAGCGACAACTCGCGGATAAAGTCGCTGTTACGGTAGGCACGGTAACCCGGGCTTATGCTTTGCTTGAACAACGCGGTTATGTGTATGCAAAAGTGGGCGCTGGCACCTTTGTAAAAGCCACTCGATATCAGTCAAAACCGCAACAGGCTAACTTTGCGACTTGCGAACAACCGCTAACCAATCAAATCGGTATTATTAGTGATGCTTTAAGCGAGCTAGCTAAAGAACCACATACGATTAGCCAACTGATGCAATACCATGCAGACCCGCTGCCACAACATCAGCTCAATTTCAGCCAGTGGCTACACAAGCGTCAAATACCTCAAACTGCAGAGCAAATTGTTTTTAGTCACGGTGCCCAGCAAGGTATTTTTTCAGTATTAAATGGATTGATGAATGCGGGTGACCACCTGCTATGTGAAGAAAACTGCTACCCCGGAATAAAAGTCGCTGCACAGCAACTCGGGCTCAATATTGAGAGAGTGTCCTTGACCCAAGAGGGATTAAACCTCGCTGAGTTAGAGCGTCAAATAGTTCGCTACAAACCGAAAGCTGTGTATCTAACCCCTAACAATCAGAATCCAACATGCATTCAATACAGCCAGCAACAAAGGCAAACCATTATTGCGCTAGCACGCCAATATGATGTGGTCATTATTGAAGACGATGTGAACTACTGTTTGCCTGAAGAGTGGCACACGCCGATGTGGTGCCTAGATCAAGCATCAACCGATGATACTCTGCAACACAAGGTGGTCTACCTATCTAGTTTATCGAAGCTGTTTTGTGGTGGGCTACGTCAAGGTTTTCTACTTTGTCCACTGCCGTTACTGGCTAAAATTAAACAGGCACTTTATAGCCAATGCTGGATGGTATCGCCCCTAAACACCGAGCTTGCCTGCCGTATTATTAGTAATAAGGTGTTCATGGGAGAAAGAGAGCAGCAAATAGCACAAAGACAGCAACTGTGTATCGCCATGGGAGAGCGTTT
The DNA here is from genome assembly GCF_041470405.1 of Shewanella sp. 10N.286.45.A1. Taxonomy (NCBI): domain Bacteria; kingdom Pseudomonadati; phylum Pseudomonadota; class Gammaproteobacteria; order Alteromonadales; family Shewanellaceae; genus Shewanella; species Shewanella sp. 10N.286.45.A1. The sequence continues at coordinate 2,785 of NZ_JBFRMK010000070.1, read as the reverse complement.
AGCGTTAACCCAAACATGGCGTGGCCTTAATGGTTGGTTGAAGCTTGCTCTGCCACTTAAATCTCATCATGTTGTCGCAGCGCTAGCCGCCGAAAGTATACTCATTCGTGATGGTGATGACTTTGATAATCATCATAATCATATTCGACTCAGTATTGGTGGCACATGCGACGAAATAGAGTTTAAAAAGCAACTTGAGTTGATTGAATCTACTATTTTGAAACTAAGCCAAAGTAGCTATTCGTTTGTTTAAATCCCGCAATAAGAATGTCTTAGTAATATTTTAAACAATAAAAAAGCGCTGTTTGACTTGACTGCGCTTAAATTTTGAATCGATTGAAGCGTTGCCGATCACATCTGTTGGTCAACTCTGACATAACCTTTGAGGTAGACCACTCTAACCTCATCATTGACGTTAAAAATCATCCCTTGGTCTAAATCTTGGATAACCATAACTTGCTCGCCACTGTCCAGAGTAATCATCATTTCAACTAACTTCAGCTCTTGATAGTATGAGCTGCCACCATAGCGATTACCGATCCCCGCACCTAGCAGTGCACCTAGTACCGTAGCGACATCTTGGCCTGAGCCACCACCAAATTGATGTCCAACTACGCCACCGATGAGCGCACCACCAAACGTTTTCCAACCCGTATTTTGGTCTTCAACAAGTTGCTTTTCGGTGATGTTCCTGACTGATGCGACTTGACCAAATTCTACTTTCTCAACGGGAACAGCTTGATTGCGATCATAAGGTACTGCACTGAGTTGAGGTATGCTCAAAAACAAACTGATAACCATAAAAACAATTAGATGAGGTTTCAACATAGGCTTTTTTCCGCTAACTTAAAGGTATCTACATTGCCTAATTTTACTCAATTGTGAACTCACTGTCCTATTTAAATCAAGATCAACAAGGTTTTCCACCACCAGAGCAAGCACTGAGTGACCCTAATGGGTTACTTGCAGTGGGTGGCGATCTGCAGCCAGAAAGGCTGTTAAACGCTTATTACAACGGGATTTTCCCATGGTTTAACCAAGATGACCCCATACTATGGTGGTCACCGGATCCCCGTGCTGTTTTTTCACCCGGAAACTTAAGAGTCAGCCGCAGTTTAGTCAAATACCTAAGGAAACAATCTTGGACATTTAGTATCAATAAACAGTTCGCTGCAGTAATTCAAGGCTGCGCGGCGCCTAGAGCCAAGCAAGCGGAAACTTGGATCTCTGACGACATCCAACAGGCGTATCTGAGTTTACATCAACAAGGTCACGCACATTCGATTGAGGTGTGGGAAGACGATACTCTCATAGGTGGGCTTTATGGACTCGCCATTGGCCAAGTCTTTTGCGGCGAATCGATGTTTCATCTTCGCACTAATGCTTCTAAAGCTGCTATGATCGTATTACAGCAGCACCTTTTACGGTGTGGATTTAAACTTATTGATGCACAGGTTGAGAATCCCCATTTAGACAGTTTGGGGGCTAAATCAATAAAGCGTAAAGACTTTCTCACATTGCTTAAGCACTTAAGAGACGGCGACGTTAACCCTGATAGCTGGTTAACTACAGAGGTACCGATTGAACTCTAAATCAAGACCTATTACGGTTGGCAGAACCAAAACCTTTCCTTGCAGCTATCTAGATGAGCAGCAAGAGCAACTCTTGGTATTACAAGAGGAGATCATTGATGCTGGGTTATTTGAGCAACTGCTGGCGTTAGGATTTCGCCGCAGTAGCAGTATGATCTATAAGCCGCAATGCCCACATTGCACCGCTTGTTTACCGATTAGGCTTGAAATTGACGAGTTCAAATTGTCAAAAAGACAGAAACGAACTCTTAAAAATAACCAAGATTTAAGCTGGAAAATAGTTGACCATAAAACGGATGAGCAGTATGCCCTCTATGAGCGCTACGTTAATACACGCCACGCTGATGGCCCTATGTATCCTGCAACGCCGGAGCAATATGATAGTTTTGCGACAGCAAGCTGGACGCAACCACTGTTTATCGAGCTATCGATTGATGACAAGCTCATTGGCGTAGCCGTCACCGACGTGCTGCCCAACAGCTTATCAGCAATCTATAGTTATTTTGATCCCGATGAACACAAGCGCTCCTTGGGAAGTCTGCTAATCTTATTGCAGACTAAGATAGCTAAGATGATGCAAAAGCAATTTTTGTATTTGGGTTATCAAATTGATGAATCAAGAAAGATGAATTACAAGCGAGACTACCGACCTCATCAAATTCTCACCCATTCGGGCTGGGTTACTGAGATTGAGATCAAAAACATAAGCAAATAAACAATAATACTAATAACGCCTCTACAGCCGTGATTCGCTCATCCTTTTCTTTACAGCGAGGTGATTTTGCGGCATGATACGCCCGTTTTTAATATTTGAAGGCTAAACAGGATAACTGATTAATGGCGAAAGAAGACAACATTGAAATGCAAGGCACAATCCTTGAAACCTTGCCAAATACAATGTTTCGTGTAGAACTTGAAAATGGTCATGTCGTAACGGCACACATTTCAGGAAAAATGCGTAAAAACTATATCCGTATTCTTACGGGTGACAAGGTAACGGTTCAGCTGACCCCTTACGATTTGAGCAAAGGACGCATCGTCTTCCGTTCACGCTAAGTTATTATTAGCCTATAACGTATTTAAAAAGCCGGCTTGCGCCGGCTTTTTGTTGTCTGTCATTTGAGTAATGCTAATCAACACAAATAGAGCAGCTAAAGAGTGAAGCCTATGTATCATACCAATCAGTATAAGTA
>NZ_JBFRMK010000069.1:0-20922 GCF_041470405.1 Shewanella sp. 10N.286.45.A1 | reverse complement strand
AAATGATCGGCATTACTCTAATGAGCGGTTTTTATTTTGCTATTATCTAATATTTAAAAATCGTAATGCACTGAAGCTCTCACATAACTAGGCAGCAGGAAGCTATCCGTATATCCATAACGATCGTTCTTCGCACCACTATCAAACTCATATTGCTCATCTACCCCCTTCGCACCATCAAAGTTGAAGAGCTTGAACACATTAATACCAATTGCATTAAGAGTTTGACCATTCAGCGGGCTTCAAAACGCTGTAGGCAAGTTTTAACTATTCTGATGTGACATTAATGAATTAGAACCTCGCTTCACTCCCCTCTTCGCTTATTGCTAGCGGCTTGGTTTATTTTTTCCATTCAAAATCAGCCCCTCACTCCCCCTGGAGGTCAGAGACTATGAATACCATTAATGCATGAGGATATAAATATAGAGTACGAGATTAAGGAACGATTATCGAGAGTTACCCAAGAACTATAGCCAGGGGTAATTAATATTCCTACCGACTCCCCGATCAAACCTTTCTACTGATCAGCATAAACTTCGCTGTTAGACCAAGTACCATTGAATGCGAAACCTTCGAGATATAGGGGAAGTTAACGTGTACGCTGGGCCAATTGATGTAAAACGCCTTCACGTAATGCGCCACCAGATAGGTGTAACTTTTCAATATTAAGCAGTTCAAATAGTGCTAGCAGTATTGCTACGCCAGCTGCAAAGGTGGGGGCTCTCTCAGGCTTTAATCCAGCGATGGCAAGCATTGACACTGATTCTTGAGTGAGAATTTCGTGCTTAAGTGTATGTAAAACATCTAGGCTAATAACCGCTGATAGACCACGAGCATTAAGCAGTTCAACCACAGATTGCACGCTGCCAGAGGCACCAACAACACCATGCCAGCCAAGATGTGTTAGCTGTTGCTCATAATCGCCTAACGCAGCTTTAACGCTATTTTTAACTTGGTCAAAGTCGAGAGTCTGAAAAGGAAATTGATTAAAGAAGCGATTATTGAAAGTGACACAACCCATCGCCAGACTGGTTTTAAGTAGAATATTATCGCCGTCACCAATAATAAACTCGGTACTTGCTCCACCTATATCAATCACTAAGCGTCGTCCTGAACCTTCAGTGGTTGCCGCCATGCCTTGATAGATTAGCTGCGCTTCTTCAATACCGGAAATGATACGAATTGGATGAGGTAATACCGTGAGAGCTTGCTGACAAAAATCATCAGCATTACTAATTTTTCTTAAAGTCGCTGTCGCGATGATCTCTACATTATCTGCAGACACCCCTTCTTTAATAAGCATCTCAGAGAACATTGCGAGGCACTCAATACCTCGCGTCATTGCTGACGGGTTCAGCGACCCATCAGCCTCTATCCCTTCAGCCAAACGCACCTTACGCTTGTATTTGGCAACAATTTTAGGATGGTGGCTAACGGTTTTAGCCACCATCATATTAAAACTATTGGAGCCTAACGTAATGGCTGCATAGCTAGCTGAGGTCATTTACGCAATATCTCTGTTACGAATGTCTACGTGTCTTGTCATGACGACGTGGTGCATTACCACGATGACCGCCTTGTGGGCGAGAGCCACTACGATCGCGAGAATTACGGCTGTGACTGCTTGGTTTGCGATGGATACGTTTTGGCGCAGGGATATCATCAAGCAAAGCTTCACTGTCGTAAGATGTCACCGGAATTGAGTGTTGAATATAACTCTCAATAGCAGGTAGGTTCAACGCATACTCTTCACAAGCAAAGCTAACAGAGACCCCTTTTTGACCTGCTCGACCAGTACGACCGATACGGTGTACATAATCTTCGCAGTCATCTGGTAGGTCATAGTTGTATACGTGAGATACATCAGCAATATGCAATCCACGTGCAGCAACGTCAGTTGCCACTAAAACATCAATTTCACCATTCGTGAACTGCTCCAGAATACGTAAACGTTTCTTTTGCGGCACATCACCAGTCAGCAAGCCAACGCGGTGTCCATCTCCCTCAAGCCATGACCAGACTTTTTCACAACTGTGTTTGGTATTTGAGAAAACAATGGCTTTTTCTGGCCAATCTTCTTCGAGCAAAGACAGTAACAACGGCATCTTCTCTTCCATCGATGGATAGAAGATCTCCTCTTTAATATTCTTAGAGGTTTTCTCATTCGGCGCGATTTCAACTTTTTCAGGTTCGTTCATGTGATCATATGCCAACTCTTGTACTTTCATAGAAAGCGTTGCAGAGAACAGCATATTCAAACGTGATTTAGCATCAGGCATGCGCCTAAACAAGAAACGAATGTCTTTAATGAAGCCTAAATCAAACATACGATCCGCTTCATCAAGCACTACCGCTTGAATCGCACTCACGTCTATAACACCTTGACGAACGTAATCGATGATACGACCTGTAGTACCAATCAAGATATCGATACCTTTATCAAGCACTTTACGCTGTGCTTCATAACCTTCACCACCATAAACAATGCCGACTTTAAGGCCGGTATGCTTAGCTAATTGGTTGGCATCTTTAGCAATCTGAATAGCAAGCTCACGTGTTGGCGCCATGATGATGGCTCGTGGTTGATTGATTTTACGCTCAGTTGGGGCAGCTTCAGTCAACAGGTGGTTAAATGTCGCGACCAAAAAGGCTAATGTCTTGCCCGTACCCGTTTGTGCTTGTCCGGCGATATCTTTTTTCGCTAATAAAATCGGCAATGATAACGCTTGGATCGGCGTACAAAACTCAAAACCAACTTCGTTAAGTGCTTGTTGAACTTCTTTATGTAGCGGGAAGTCGGCAAACTTTTTTGTAGATAAATGTGTTTCGCTCATAGCGCAGGCTTACCTGTAAAAGGTTGCAATAAGAAACGTGATCGTTTGAAATAACGATATTATTTTTATCGCTGAAAATTGGTACACACTCAGAGAAACGTTTTTCACGATATTTGTAGCACCGGTGACGGAATCACTATTCCCTCTATTTTATAGTGATGCTATGAAATTTTAGCGTGTATTTAGCGTTCTCTTAAGGCGAATTAAATACGTTTTTAGGCGTTAGTCATCGTTGACTTAGGCTCACTATGCCTATAAATCATCGTCTTGTCTAAAGCGTTTTTCGATACCCGAGAGTAGCGGCTTTATTAAATGATTAACTTTTAGCTTGAAAAGCTATTTTACCGACCCAATATACAGGTTAAGCCATTAACAAACCAGCAATGGCAACCAAACTGGAGAACAACATGAGCGACAAGATTGTATACCTAAGCGACGATAGCTTCGAAAATGACGTAATTAACTCAGAACTACCAGTTCTGGTTGATTTTTGGGCAGAATGGTGTGGTCCTTGTAAAATGATTGCCCCTATCTTAGATGACGTAGCTGAAGAGTATGCAGGTAAGATCACTGTTGCTAAGTTAAACGTTGACCAAAACAACGTATCACCAGCTAAATATGGTGTTCGTGGTATTCCTACTTTACTGCTATTTAAAGCTGGCGAGCTTGCAGCGACCAAAGTGGGCGCGCTTTCAAAGACTCAACTTAAAGAGTTTATTGACGGCCAACTCTAATATACCAACCGGTATAAAGATTTGGTCGCTCAGCGAAAATTTAGCGGTTTTGAGGCAAAAAAATGAGTGAAGTACATAGTTATTCTATGTTCAAACTCATTAACGCAGCATCGGAGCCGCTAACACTCGCCTGTAAGGAGTGTTAGCGGCTTCCTACTTCGGTGTTGGATAAAGGCATAAGGGGCAACCATTATGGCAATTATCCGCCTTGAATTAGTTCGCCAAAAAACACTCTGAGTAGACCCACTACTTATACCGATTGGTATAACACTTTAGTGGCTCTATGAGTCACTAAAGCAAGTTAGAGTGACTCCCGACACAGCTTCAACAAGAAAATGTGTCGGGTTTAACTAAATTTCTAGACGCCCCGCCAAGTTAGTGCTACTTTAATAACCAAAGCGATTCTAACTAACCCACTTCTCGCTATCCGATCGATATTCAAAAAGTTTTAACCTCATTGATCAAAGATGGCATCGTCACGCAAAAAACAAGACCCACCAAGATGAATTTATCAGAATTAAAAGACACATCGATTTCAGATTTAGTACAACTAGCCCAAGACATGAAGCTCGAAAATATGGCCCGCGCTCGCAAGCAGGACATTATTTTCTCTATCTTGAAAGCCCACGCCAAAAGCGGTGAAGATATTTTTGGTGGCGGTGTATTAGAGATCCTACAAGACGGTTTTGGTTTCCTACGTAGCTCTGATGGGTCTTACTTAGCGGGTCCAGATGATATTTACGTATCACCAAGCCAAATTCGCCGCTTTAATATGCGCACCGGTGATACTATCTTCGGTAAGATCCGCCCACCTAAAGATGGTGAGCGTTATTTTGCACTATTGAAAGTCACAGAAGTGAACTTCGATCGTCCAGAAAGCTCTCGCAATAAAATCCTGTTTGAAAACTTAACGCCACTGCATGCAGAAGAACGCTTACGCATGGAGCGCGGTAATGGTTCTACAGAAGATATTACTTCGCGTATTTTGGACTTGTGTTCACCGATTGGTAAAGGCCAACGTGGTTTGATTGTTGCGCCGCCAAAAGCCGGTAAAACACTATTACTACAGAACATGGCGCAAAGCATTACCTACAACAATCCAGATGTTGTATTGATGGTGTTGCTGATTGACGAACGCCCTGAAGAAGTGACCGAAATGCAGCGCATGGTTAAAGGTGAAGTGATTGCTTCTACCTTTGATGAGCCAGCAAGCCGTCACGTACAAGTCGCAGAGATGGTTATCGAAAAAGCTAAGCGTCTTGTTGAGCATAAGAAAGACGTAGTCATTCTTCTTGATTCGATTACTCGTCTAGCACGTGCCTATAACACTGTTATTCCTTCATCAGGTAAAGTACTGACCGGTGGTGTTGACGCTAACGCACTACACCGTCCTAAGCGCTTCTTTGGTGCAGCCCGTAACATCGAACATGGCGGTAGCTTAACCATCATCGCAACAGCGCTTGTTGATACAGGTTCTAAGATGGACGAAGTCATTTACGAAGAGTTTAAAGGTACTGGTAACCAAGAGTTACACCTTTCTCGTAAAGCAGCTGAAAAACGCGTATTCCCAGCGATTGATTTCAACCGTTCAGGTACTCGCCGTGAAGAGAAGCTCACAACGCCAGATGAACTTCAGAAAATGTGGATCTTGCGTAAAATCTTGAACCCAATGGATGAAGTAACAGGCATGGAGTTCCTTATCGATAAATTGGCCATGACCAAAACCAACGATGAGTTCTTCACCGCAATGAAGCGCGCTAAAACTTAAATTAGCCGTTACAAACATAAAAAAACCGCATTTATGCGGTTTTTTTTATGTTTGCTATTTAAATCAGTCTAGAATTTTTCGTAAAGATAATCTGATAAAACCAAATGATTCATCTTGCTCTTCTCGTGTAATAGACCAACCATGTTTTTGATAGAAGTTAAGCGCTTGCTGGTTGCCCTTAAAGGTTTCTAATCGCAAATGCTCATACCCCTCAGCGTATTGCATCGCTTCAACCTTTTCTAATAAGTCACTGCCTAAACCAGAACCTTGTAACATAGGACTTATCATCAGTATGTGGATAAATCCCTCTTCTGCAGCGCAGTAACCCGCGATAACGCCGTCAACCTCTAGCACCACAATATTTGTTAGTTGTTCTATAACCTCTTTATCGCTGCCGCCACCATTTATAAACCAATCTACGCCTTCGTCACCCAAAAAGGAGCGATAACACTTATCTATCGTCTCTCTAGCCAAAGCCTGTAATATGGTTATGTCAGTCTGTTCTGCAGGTCTAATAACCTTTACTGGCGGCTTTGCAGAAGTGTCTTTTAAACAGCGACCTTTAGTCCTGGCCAGCCATACTTTACAGCGCTCTCTAAGCATGTCTCGCAGCAATAAAACCACAGGCGTAACATGCTCGCGCCCAGGACAAACCAAGTATAAGTCCGCCTCTTCACCCGCGTATTCAGTGAGCATTGGCACTAGTCGTCCTGCATCAATATCATCGGTCAGATCTAACCATGACTTATAAACCACACCTTGCCCAGCAACCGCCCAGCGCCTGGCAACATCTGCATCGTTGCAAGTGCGGTTAGAGGTCACCCGTACTTTATGCTTCTGGCCATCGCGACTGAAAAACCATTGGTCATGAGTACGTTCATCCAACATAAAGAACAAACAGTTATGTTGCTGCAGTTGCTCTAATGAAGTCACTGCCCCCATGCGCTCAATATATTCAGGTGAAGCACATAATACCCGGCTGGAATTACAAATCTTAAAGGCCACCAGCGATGAGTCCTTTGGTTTACCAGAGCGCAATGCCACATCTATTTTGTCGCGATAAAAATCTGATAAGTTATCGCCGATATGCAGCCGAAGATTAAGATCTGGATACTTAGAAAGTAAATCATCCAGCCATGGCAGTACCACATTACGGCCTACATCTGATGGCACAGCGAGACTGATAGAGCCGGATATTTCCGCAAGGCTTGAGGTAATTGCACGCTGCCCCATATCAAGATCTGCAAGTGCACTTCTGCAATGGATCAAGTAGCGCTCGCCAGCGGCGGTTAATCTAAGGCTGCGAGTACTGCGGATAAATAGCGAAGTACCAAGCTCTTTTTCTAACCTTTTAAGCCCCGCGCTAGCAACTGCAGTTGAAATATCAAGCTCAACAGCCGCTGCAGTTAAACTGCCGCAATCGGCCACTCTAACAAAAAGAGTTAAATCATTTAGCTGCATTATCAATATTCCATCTATAAACCAGCAAAAATTATCATCTAATTGTAGATAATACAGGGGTAAACGTCACCCACAAAAAAACCTGCAATCGCAGGCTTTTTATGTCGGGAACATTTATGCCAAGGCCCATGGATGGTCAGCCTTGGTATTTAGGGAACATTTATGCCAAGGCCCATGGATGGTCAGCCTTGGTATTTATGTCGGGAACATTTATGCCAATTCAGCCAAATCATATTCCGCTTTGAGATCTATCCTAAACTAGCGTCACCGCCATCTTGCGTCTCAGGTAAGCTATCTGCTGCATATGTGGCAAGTCTTTCGGACAGTTATCCTGACAGCCTAATAACGTCATACAACCAAATACCCCATCTTGATTACCAATCACATGGTAGAAGTCTTCAAGCTCACGACCATCGCGACTATCAAGCTCGAATCGTGCCAGTTTCATCATGCCAACGGCACCCACAAATGTGTCACGCATCTGCGCCGTAGCACAGGCTGATACACAAACACCACACTCAACGCAGCGTTCTAGCTCATAGAGCTTGGCGGCTTCCGCGGGATCCATCGGCGCCTCTAACCGATGCACATCAATATCATCAGTTACAGGGTGTAGCCAAAGCTTTAAACGCTCAGCAAGTTCACGCATAAACTTACCCGTGTTCACTGAAAGATCGCCAATCAATTCAAATCCAGGCAATGGCATCAACATGATGTCGCCTTTAGGGTACTTAGTGGTTAAGGTACGGCAGGCTAATGTTGGAAAACCATTAATCACCATCGCACAGCTTCCACAGATCCCCGCGCGGCAGACAAAATCGAATTGCAGAGAGGTATCTTGCTCTTCACGCAACCGGTTAAGCGCAATAAATACCGTCATCCCCGGTGTTTCTTCGAGCTGGTATTTTACCATTTTGGGCTTATCACCCGGCTCTTGTGGGTCATAACGGAATATATTAAAGGTTAACATGCGGCCTTTTTTCGCTTCTTGGCTCATTTAGCCTCTCCTACAACTTGCTGCGGTGTCATTTCACTTAAACGCTCATTTTTTGGTGCTAACGATTCAGGAACTGCAAACGGCATTAGTGCAGCTTGGCGCTCATGTCGGTCAGCTCCATCGCCTAATTGACTCAAGATCTCGGTGATCTGATGTTCACGTTTCTCGGTATCAGGGTGCGCAATCGCATTATTAATACCATAGCCACGGTATCCAGGCGGCAACTCCATCTTCATCACATCCAGCTGTTCGTAATCAAGTTGTGGTGATAACGCCTCTGCGTCTGGCCAGCTTGCCAACGTGCGGCTTAGCCAGTCTTTATCGTTACGCTGCGGGAAGTCTTCACGAGCGTGTGCTCCGCGGCTCTCAGTTCGAGCAGCAGCACCCACAGCAACAGTTAGTGCTACCTTAAGCATACGCTTAACTCGCAGTGCCTCAACAAGCTCAGGGTTAGCGTGACGTTTCTTACATTTCAACCCTAGCGCTTTGGCGCGCTTTAATAACGCTTGTAGCTCATTGACCGCTTTTTCGAGCTCTGGGCCATTACGGAAAATACCAACATAGTCCATCATAATCCGCTGCATCTGCTGTTTGAGCTCGAACGGACTTTCAGTACCTTCCCCGTCGACTAAGTCATCTATCTCGTTTTGTACTTTGTCAACAAAGGTCTCAACCAGACCGGTATCAATTTCTAAGGTGTTCTCTTGGCAGAAATCAGCAACGTACTTACCGATGATCATGCCACCCACCACGGTTTCTGCTAGCGAGTTACCCCCAAGGCGATTAAAACCATGCATATCCCAACAAGCTGCCTCACCAACGCTAAACAGTCCTTTAAGCTGTGGGTTTTGCCCAGTAGCATCGGTGCGAATGCCACCCATAGAGTAATGCTGTGTCGGTCTAACCGGGATCCAATCTTTAGCAGGATCGATACCTAAGAAGTTCTCACAAATCTCTTTAACTTCACGCAGGTTGGTTTCTACATGCTTACGCCCAAGCAAAGTAATGTCGAGCCATAGATGCGGCCCGTAAGGACTGTCAACGCCCTTGCCTTTACGCATATGCTCGGTCATACGACGTGAAACAACATCGCGCGATGCCAGCTCTTTCTTCTCCGGCTCATAGTCGGGCATAAAGCGGTGGCCATCTTTGTCACGTAATAAGCCCCCATCACCTCGGCAACCTTCGGTAGTCAAAATCCCTACCGGTACAATGGCGGTTGGATGGAACTGCACAGCTTCCATGTTACCCAGTTTGGCGACACCGGTTTCAAGCGCTAACGCTTGACCAATCCCTTCACAGATAATGGCATTGGTAGAAACTTCGTAAATGCGGCCATACCCCCCCGTTGCAATGGTGGTCGACTTAGCAACGTAAGCACGCAACTCCCCGGTCACCAAACAGCGCGCCACCACACCATGACAACGCTTGCCATCATGAATAAGCGACAATGCTTCCATACGCTCGTGTACAGGAATATCCATCGAGATAGCTTTGTTATCAACGGCATATAATAACGAGTGACCAGTACCATCTGCGGTATAACAGGTACGCCACTTCTTAGTACCACCAAAATCACGTGCGTTAATCAAGCCATGCGCCGCTTCCGCTTCTTCAATGGTGACCTTTTCAGCGTTAACCACCACTTGTCGTGGCCCTTTAGTGACTCGAGTCCAAGGGACGCCCCAATTTGCCAACTCGCGTACGGCTTTAGGTGCACAATGGGCGAACATCCGCGCAACGTCTTGATCGCAGCCCCAATCAGACCCTTTTACCGTGTCTTGGAAATGCACATCTTCATCATCACCCATACCTTTTACGGTATTACCTAGGCTTGCTTGCATGCCACCTTGCGCCGCCGCCGAATGTGATCGCTTGGCAGGGATAAGTGACAACACCACAGTATCTAGCCCACGCTCTTTCGACGCGATAGCTACTCGTAATCCAGCAAGTCCAGCGCCGACTACTAACGAATCGGTATATATCAGTTTCACACGTGCTCCTTAAGCGGGTGCAGAGTCAGTTTATGGTATATGTTCAATTACTTGTTCAACTCAACATGATTGCTAAGCCGTTTTATATTTTTATAAATTCTCTCTATTACGCATTTGCATAGGGCAAAAAGGCTAATAAAGAAGCGATCCCCACGAGGATGAATATAACGCTTATAATGCTCTTAATTTTTTTCAACCTACTGCGGCTATTGAGATCTCTGGCGGCGCCCCACTTTATTGCTACTCGGTACATTCCAATCGCAGCATGTAGCTCAACACATAGCAGCAATGGCAGATACAGCAGCCACACACCTTGTAGCCAAATCCTGTCAGCACTGCCATAAGGGCCAATGGTCTCCGGCGCCGCGCCGATTAGCCACAAATGCACCGGCAGGGTTAGAAATATCACAATACCCGTTGCAGCTTGCCAAACCCATAAGCGGGTATCACCGTGATTAACCACATTAAGCTGCTGCTTAAGGGCTTTTTGCTGGCGCAAATTCAGTGGCATTTTATGAGCTGCCACTAATACATGGACCAAAGCAATAACGGCGATAACCATGGCCATAATGGTAACTACCCAAGGGTAGCCGTGCCCATCAGCCGTTAAGAAACTCAGCTCCATGGTTTTAGCAACCCATGTCATTGCCTCTGCGCCAAGCAATATCGACGACACCAATATCAGGTGAGTCCACAAAAATATTGCTAGAACAACCCCACTGACGCTTTGACTGATATCAAGCCAACCACTCAATTTACCGCGATTTACTATTCCCATTGCTTACCTATCCATGCTGTAAAAGCGTTGCTGAACGACAACACCAATGTCGCTCACAAATCACTTATCAACCGTGAGATAGATCAATAAAAAAGCATTTACTCAAGCTGTCGCTAATTTATCCAAACAAGAACTACAAACCTTGGTTAACTTGGACGATAGGCCTCTACTGGCACGCTCAGGTCGCTACCAATCACTAGGTATGACACTAAACTAAGCACACCAATAATAATCAGATAGATAATTAAACCCTTTGCCAGTTTACGTAGCCCTGTGCGTTTGGTGGTTAAGCCCCATTTAACTGCCACCCTATAAAGACCAATCATGGCATGGATCACCACAGCCGGTAGCAATAGCGCATACAGCAACCAAGCATTTTGGTGGTAAACACGCTCAGCAGAGAGATGCGGGCCAATCTCAGGATTAGCAATCATGGTAAAGAGATGCACTGGAACTAAGAAGAATAGAACGAAGCCTGTCGCTAGCTGCCAGAACCACGCATGGCTATCTTTGTGATTAATCACCGACATATGGCGTCGAAGTGCGCGCCACTGCCCAAGTTGTGCCGGAAAACGACGCAAAGCCACCGCAGCATGTACCATTACCACCAGCAGCATGAACACAGAAAACACCTTAGTCACAATTGGGAAGCCGTGGCCAGTAGAACTAAACATGCCGCCCTCTAAAAACTGCACTACAGTATAAAACGCGTCTTTACCGAGTAAGATGCTAGATTCAAAATGCAGGTGAGCTAACAGGAAGCAGCCCATCAGCACACCAGTGATACTTTGTATTTTGTCCGCTTTTGCAGATGCGGGGTGTCCATTTGTGCTTATGTAGGATGCTAGCATGGTGTCCGTCTTGTTTATCTTACGCCTAGTAGTGGGACTTACACTGTAGCAAGATGTCTCTCAAAGCGTTGTGCCACCATTTTTAATCGTGACCTTGCTCACCCTATTTCAGACCAGCATTAGAGCCAGTTCACAAACAAAGGGGTAAAACAAAAACAGTGGTAATACCTTTTAACCAATATTTTTCAGCGACTTGAGTAAAACTTTCAAACAAAACAAATATCATTACCTTTTACAGCTTGTTGAAATTTTTGGTTATTATCCAATCTATAAGTCGTTAACTGAAAACATGAATATTATCCTCATCTTCTGCATCTTATAGCGGTTTGGGTATACAATACGCCCATATATCTAGCAAACGAGAACTCCCATGCCTTGGATCCAACTAAGAATTGATACTGACGGCCCTCATGCTGACGCACTTAGCGATCAGCTGATGGAAGAAGGGTCAATTTCTATTACCTTCGAAGACGGTAAAGACACCCCTATATACGAACCAACTTTGGGTGAAACGCCACTGTGGAACCACACAGTCATCATTGCGTTATTTGAGGCAGACCACGATTTAGCTCCAGTGGTTGAACGCCTGAAACTACTCCCTTACCTCGGTGAGAACTTCAGCCATAAGATAGAGCAAGTTGAAGACAAAGATTGGGAACGTGAATGGATGGATAACTTCCACCCTATTAAGTTTGGCGACCGCCTGTGGATCTGCCCAAGCTGGCGTGAGATCCCTGATCCTACTGCTGTTAACGTGATCCTTGATCCGGGTCTAGCATTTGGTACCGGGACTCACCCAACCACGGCGTTATGTTTAGAGTGGTTAGATGGCCTTGATTACCACAATAAAGATGTTATCGACTTTGGCTGTGGTTCAGGTATTTTAGCCGTTGCAGCGTTGAAGCTCGGCGCAGAGAAGGTGACAGGTGTTGATATCGATTACCAAGCGATTGAAGCCTCTAAAGCAAATGCCGAGCGCAATGGCGTTGAAAATCAGCTTGCCTTATATCTGCCAGAAGATCAGCCTGAAGGGTTAATCGCCGATATCTTAGTGGCAAATATTCTTGCCGGACCACTACGTGAACTGGCACCTTTAATTGCCGAAAAAGTAAAGTCTGGTGGACAACTGGCGCTTTCAGGTCTGCTAAAAGAGCAAGCTGAAGAAGTTTCAGCTTTCTACAGCCAGTGGTTTAACATGGACGCGCCTGCTCACAAAGACGACTGGAGCCGCTTGACAGGGATACGTAAATAACGGTATTACGCGGCGCACTCTGCGCCGCGACAGACTTCTCACCTAGCAAAAGTCAAGCAAAAAAGTTGCCCTCAGGTCATTTATTGACCTTTTCACAGGCTTGAAAAAGGCGTACTATAGCGCCCCTTTGACGAGCAAGGTGATTTGATAAATGCAGATTGGACCCTATCGACTGAAAAATCAGCTGATCGTGGCACCAATGGCAGGCGTCACAGACCAGCCCTTTAGAAATCTTTGTATTCGTTATGGCGCAGCCATGGCGGTTTCAGAGATGCTTTCATCTAATCCTGATGTTTGGGATACCGATAAAAGCCGCTTGCGCATGACACACGCAGGTGAAGACGGAATACGTTCGGTTCAAATTGCGGGTTCAGACCCTGAGTTAATGGCGAATGCTGCCGCTGTGAATGTACAGCAAGGTGCTCAGATCATTGATATCAATATGGGCTGTCCGGCGAAAAAAGTGAATAAGAAGCTAGCAGGTTCAGCACTGCTGCAAGATCCACAGCAGGTAGAAGCAATTCTTAAAGCCGTGGTCGCCGCAGTAGATGTACCGGTTACGCTAAAAATTCGAACGGGTTGGGCTCCAGAGCACAGGAATGGTGTTCATATCGCCCAGATTGCAGAAGATTGTGGCATTGCCTCGTTAGCCGTTCACGGCAGAACGCGACAATGCATGTATAAAGGCGAAGCCGAGTACGACACCATTAAAGCGATTAAAAAACAGATCTCGATACCTGTCGTCGCTAATGGAGACATTTTAACGCCAGAGAAAGCACGTTTTGTGCTGGATTATACTGGTGTGGATGCTTTGATGATTGGACGGGGCGCTCAAGGACGGCCTTGGATATTTAGGGAAATCCAACATTACCTGGATACAGGTAAGAAGCTAGCGCCCGTTGAAACGGATGAAAAGCGTCATTTGATGCTTGAACACCTTAAAATGCTTTACGCACTGTACGGCGATTATAAGGGCATTCGTTTCGCAAGAAAGCACGTTGGATGGTATCTAAACCAAGAATCACAACGCGCTTTTAGAGCCGAATTTAATCGACTCGAAACCGTTGAAGAACAATGTTCCATGGTGGAACGCTATTTTGATGAATTTGTAGCAAATTAATAAAGAGCAGAATACGAATGTTTGATCAGACAACTCACACTGAAGTTCACCCACTTACTGTTGGCAAAATTGAAACTGCAAGTGGCGCAATCAAGCCACAATTACTACGCGATGCAGTTAAGCGTGCAGTAACAAACTTTTTCGCTCAAATGGACGGGCAAGAAGCTGAAGAAGTATACGAAATGGTGCTAAGCGAAGTTGAAGCACCTCTGCTAGATATCATCATGCAACACACTCGCGGCAACCAAACTCGTGCTGCAAACATGCTAGGTATCAACCGTGGTACTTTGCGTAAAAAATTAAAAAAATACGGCATGAACTAAGACTAACGTCTTAAGCTGTTGTATTGAAACGGGCTTCTCAGTAATGGGAAGCCCGTTTTTGTTAACTTGCTACTCAATTTGCTACTCACAGTATTTAATACTAATTTATCCTTTCCAGGCTTCCACACCACCTCCCTTCTCAATAGTTACTCTATACAGATCAGCAACTAATACCACAGCCAAGAACCTATATTAGGCAAGTAAAGGTGAAGTCGGCACCTAATCGATACCTGCTGGGGATAAATTGCCTTGTCGGAGGTTTTGATGGTGAACGGGTAAAATGAAGTTTTGAAATTCGTCGATACAGGAAAAAAGAGAGCTTTTTTCATCGCTAGGAAAAGAACAGTATTTTGGCTTAATTGAATAATCAAAGTGATCGGAGACAATAACTTAGAAGTGGATTTAACAAAGGATCATTTTTTAGGATTTCCGTTTCAAAAATCTGGGGTATTGATCTAAAAAATTTTAAGTAACTAGCATACAACAAACTGAAACAGCACTAGCCTGCACACCTGCAATACTCAATTGGCCTGTCACAAGCCTTACATACACCATAAGCCATATTGAATTTACTTTTATCTAATGTCCTTTGAAGTTCAATATTAGGCAAGCTCTCATAGCTGCGCTTTACAGGAGCGGGGGCGACGGAGACTACTTTGTTTTCTCCTGTTGCATGTACCTCTATTGCGCTGGCGACTTTAGATATTTTCCTTGCTTGTTCTAATGTTATTGATCTAGAGCCTAGGCGATCAGCTTGTTTTCTGAGAGCTGCTATGAGCCCATTGGGAAGCACTTCTTTTTTGTGGAGTGATATGAGGAGCTCTTGATTGAAGTAAACATCCACACAGTCATAGTATCTCGACTTAACGATACTTAGCTCATTCTTACCAGTGAGGTGTATTGTTTGGCCAATTTTGGCTGAAGGGTTTAATAGGGGGGTCTTCTTTGGTTTTGCCAAAGATGGCTTCAAGTTACTCTCTGTAGACTTAGGTGTTGGAGAATTACCCTGCTCGCTATTATCACTACCTTTAGACCGAGAAGAGTTGGCTACCCCCCAAGCAACACCTGCCACCAGCGTAAAGATACTTATTACAACCAAAGCCTCTATTAGCATTGTTAATGCTCCCTCTTAGATTGATCTAATAGGTTCGCCGCTGCTTGCTTTTTGATTTTATTACCGCAGCTAGTGGGGGTATCTCTTCTGTAGTTGATACAGCCCCAGAACTCACCGTAGGGACCCTTTCTTAGTTTCATATCACCGCCACAGACGCTGCAAACAGGGGCTGTGTGGCTACAAGTATCATTTAGACACACCTTAAAGCCCGTAAAGCGTATACGTGTCATGGGGCTACCACAAAGCTCACAACCCTCCTCCTTGTGGTCACACAAGGGGTAGTGGGAGCATGAAAAGAAGGGTTTGAACTTGCCGACTCTGGGTTTCAGCGTGCCAGTGGTGCAGCGTACACAACTAATCTCTTCAAAGATCTGCTGTACTAGGGAGGTACTGAACTCCTCTTGCTCAATGGCATAGTTTTCCTTGAGTAGTTCGACCACAAATGGGCTAGCATCTGTCATATCGGCAAGTACATATGCGCGATGTTTTGCTCGCGTTAAGGCGACATAAAATAAGCGACGCTCTTCTGCAAATTCAAATGCCTCAGCCTGAGGTAAAAATGCATCAAGTATTGGTGGAGTAACTTTCGTGGAAGGGAAGCCATGCTTTCCCGTTTTCATCCCCGTGATCACCACATAATCTGCCTCTTTACCTTTTGAGGCATGAAAGGACTGACATTCAATCGTTAGCTTTGGATACTGCATGTTTAACTGCTTTAATCCAATCCTATCGGGTAGTTGAAACCAGAAGCGAGCAAGCAGATACACAACAGGTTGAGCTTTTGACTTAGTGCTAAATTTATCCTCAACCTTTTCAACACGCTTGTTAATCGCATTTAAAGCTTGTTCAAGTGCATTTGGGCTTGGCTCATCTTTAGTTGCTGGCTCCTGTTCGCCTCGGCGGATCACTGAAACTGTAGGGTAGCTAACCTGCGATAGGGAGCGGATATCTTTCTTTAGCTGCACTGGGTTCTTAGTCACAAACTGTGTTGCTACATCACCAATGCTACTGTTGAATCTGAACGTCTGATCTAAGTACGTTTTAGTAGTAGGGCCGAAATACTCTGTAAACTGTGTGGTTAAGCTGACATCGGCACCACTAAAGCGATAGATTGCCTGCCAGTCATCACCAACACAAAACAGTGAGGCTTTCGGTTTGCGCCCAGGTAAGCACGAATCCCTTAACGCTCTAACTAACCGTGCTCTAGGCTCTGATATATCTTGAAACTCATCGACCATGATATAGGTCCACGGGCTAATGAACTGCCCATGTTGAAGATAACTAAGTGCTTTACCTATCATATCCTCAAAATCTATATCGCCTGAGGCTGACAGATGCTGCTGGTAAGGGCTTAGTATCGGCTCTAGCAGCTCAAATGCTTTACGGGTTTGCTTGGCATCTGCGGCATTATTTAATACCTTCTCTAGCCCGTTATTATCCAAGCAAGCAGCTTTATACAAGCCAATGAGCTTACTGAACAGCTTAGCTAACTCGGTCACACGACCAAGTTCATTAAGCGTTGCGAGTATCGCTTCATCAGGTAGAGGGGACTCTTTGATCTCTAACTTCTTAATAGCGTGTTCGAGCTTTTCAATGAGCCTGCCTTTTTTATGCTGATGATAAAACAGTTCAAGGCAGACTGTTTCATGCTCCTTGTGCAGCTGGCGCTTCCACTCCATCGACTCCAAATATTGCTGGTTATCGATATAAGGCGCGGTACTATCATTTTCATCAGTGCCGTAATACTCAATATACACACCGTAATCAGGTAGGTAGAAGTCAGGCTGATATTGGCGGAAATCAACACTACTTACATCATGCTCATACTTAGCTTCATACTGGTACTCAATGCCATTACTGAATAGCCAATTAGAGATGTATAGCTCGCCGAAACTCTTTACTCGCTCCCCTTTTAGGGTGCGAATATCGTTGTCTGTTAAGTACTGGAAATACTCACCCTCTGATTCAAAATCAAAAGGGCTTTTCTCAACATAATAGTATTGACTAAAGTACTCAAACAGCTGTTTGCGATAGGCATCATCTTCGATCAAAGTTTCAAGGGTGCTTTGTACCCATCTATCTTTGGCTTTTTCATCCTCAGCCCAAGGAGACAGGCTAGGTGACTTGCCCTCAACTTCAGCAATGACTCTTAAACCTAAGCTATGGAAGGTGCTAGCTTTAATATCGTCGGTATCTAGCTTCTCTTTTATCCGTTCATCCATCTCATCTGCGGCTTTTCTGCCATAGGCGAGCAGCAAAATATCATCAGCTTGTGCCTGACCACTTTTGACCAAGTAGCCAGCACGACCCACCATAACGCTTGTCTTTCCTGTACCGGCACCCGCTAATAACAAGTTATTGTTATCATCAATGATGCAGGCTCGTCGCTGCTTATCGGTCAGAGGGTTAGATTCAACATGCTCAAAGAAATCGGCAAACTTGATCAGCTGGGCTCGAACATAGTTTTCACGTAGCCTTTCTATATCGGATTGGCTCCAGCTATGCATCTGCTTTAACTTGGTTAGCGCTGTTCTTATATCCTTGGACAATGCAACTTTTTCACACCAGGGAAACCAGCGTTTGTATTCGCGCTTAACTCTGGCCTGTATCATCTCTAAGCGTGATTGGCGCAGGTACTCCGTAGCAATGGTGCGCTCAACTCTAGCCACCAGCTCACAGATACTTTGCCCATTACCTGCAGCCCACAGGTGTGCGGCCTTTTTGCCAAATTGATAATGAGCGAGGTAGGTTAAGTACGGCAATTGGTAAGCCTTACCTGATACGGTAAAGCTAAGTAGATAACCTAAAGGGCTCAACATAAATGCTGGTGGCGAATCTAGCTGTTGCCACTTGTAACTGACTTCTTCCTTAGACTTGTTTGTTGCTCTATACCCAGCAGTAAGCAGACCTTTGCCACGATGAAACGTAATACCACTGTGGGTAAGCTTTACAGCATCAGGCTTGCCCATATAGAAATGGCCAAACCAACTGTGTTTAATACTTTTTTCAGACTGCTTTGATGACAATTGTTAACCTGTAAAGCCTATGGTTAACAATTGCTCCTCTGCTGCACTGCCCAAATAACACCTTAGTGCAGAAAAGAATTTAGGCCAGCACCCATTTCCATCTTTTTTCATCAGAGCTAGGGCAAGCTTTTGCCGTGCTTGTTCTGCTGTCAATCCAGAATTGACAAGTACCTGCAAGTTTTTATTTGCATGAGCTAACTGCTCTTGCCGTAATCGATTTAACCGCTCAGATTTTAGATTCAAACAATCGATTGTAGCTTGGGCTTTACCAATATCTACACCAGCTAGATTACAGTTATCTTCATTGACAGATGTCTCGCCAGTGGTTCGCTGAAAGTTATATAGAAGTGGACTGTGTGGAAGGTTGAGAGGATTTAGGATAATATTATCCAAATCGTCATCATCTTTAAGTGCGCCGCAACGTAAATTTGGGTTGGTATGTCGATTGTCAGCATCGACTACATTCTTGCTCTTACCACCTAAGCAGCAAGCGAGCATGTTATCCCAATCTAACGCCCAGTTATGTGCTGTAGTTTTATCTGATTTAGGGTGAAAGTGTTCAACCTGAAAGTCAGACTCTTCACCCTCGACATCTCGCTTTAACAGGTCAATTTCACAATATGCACAGATACCACCTTGATCTCGTCGAAGGTAGTCTTGAATTTCATCTCTGCGATTGCTATTTGACTTACACCTTGGCCACGAGAAGTTAGGCTTACCAGCTCGGTAGGCTACCAATAGTGGTGGCTCTTTACCCTTTACTATGTTCTTCATATCAGCGGTCTAGCTCCCTGATGCTGATATCCATATCGAGATTGCTAAGCTCAGACTCATATTCACCAGCCCACTTATCTAATTCTTTTCGAAGATCTTTTGCATCCTTGCAATCCCACTTGTTATTTTCAACATATTGCTGATACTTTCGCAGCGACTTAACTATTTCAAGGTGTTCTGCTCTAGAAGATTTAACACCTAAAATATCCATCAAAACTTGTTGGAACTCAGCCCCTTCAGAGAAATAAATCGGCATTAACGTAGGGCTTTCTCCTTGCCAATCGATAACTCTTATCTGTGTTGGCTTTACTGTACTTACTATTTGAGGGCTGTGGGTGGATACAATAAATTGAACAAGTGGAAATGTTCTCGCCAAGTCTCTTAATATAGTTTGCTGCCAACCTGGGTGTAGGTGAAGATCGACTTCATCAATCATCACCACCCCTTCAGTTTGAAGTGGGTCTGGCATATCTGGATTAGCTTCGGCCATGCGTGCTGCAATATCCATTACCATGGCTAATGTTGTACGGTACCCATCACTCAACTGCTCTATGCGAAGTTGTTTCGTTTCACTTCTTTCACTATTCTTCCAGTCGATCATAATTCCGGCTGGCGAAATTGCTCTGGGGTTTGAAAATTCTGGCATTAGCCTATGAATTGCCATGCGAATAGCTTTAAGCTCAGGTAATTCAATATCAAATGAGCGATTCTTTTTGTGTAATTGTGCTTCCTTGTCTTCAAGTGTATAAAAATATTCAACAAAACGTCTAAAGTTAGTTCGACTTTCTAGTGCACCACTAAGCGCTCCAAAGCGAGTAAAGTCATTGCCAAAACCTTTTGTTCGTTGTGGTATATCAAAGACACCGCGTCCAGTTCCATAATGTATAAAAATAGGCAGTTCAAATTCTTGCTCTTCGTTTTGAGCATCAATGAATTGATCTGCAAAATCGTTAAGCTGCTGAAGGCCTAGTGATTTAGGGATTTGGTTTTCCGTTTTCTTGGATTTATCTCGTTTTGCATTACGATCCCAGGTTTCGCCTGTAAAGCTTTCACAAGTAATTCGTACATAAGGTGGCTTTTTACCGTTAGGAAATACTTGTAAATCAGAGTCTTTAAATGTAATCCCAGCTACTTTAGGCAGACGTGTTAAAAATGCACCAAGTGAAATAGCTACACCATCAAGTACGCTAGATTTACCTGCACCGTTGCGAGCGACTAACACGGTGAGTTGCTTATCGAAGGTGATCTCGAAATCACTGAACCGTCTAAAGTTTTTTAAAGTTAACTTCTTAACCTTCATTGAGCATCACCTTCTTACTTGATTTACTTTTGGTCGATAGCTTAACACGCAGGACTTTAA
Source organism: Shewanella sp. 10N.286.45.A1 (assembly GCF_041470405.1). Classification (NCBI taxonomy): domain Bacteria; kingdom Pseudomonadati; phylum Pseudomonadota; class Gammaproteobacteria; order Alteromonadales; family Shewanellaceae; genus Shewanella; species Shewanella sp. 10N.286.45.A1. Next base: position 536 of record NZ_JBFRMK010000069.1, on the reverse strand, counting down.
TCCGACACCGAGCACTCATCATACTTTTGCCTTTTTAGCTCTGGGCTTTTTCTTAGCGGCTTTAGCTGCTAATGCAAGGGCTTCACGTTCGGCTTTGATGCGTTCAAGCAGGGCTTCAGCGCTGTTTTCACCTGTTATCAATTCAGGGTTGGCAGCGCGCCACTCGGCGGTGAGTTCGCCTCTGAAGGCTTTAGCGAGTATCGACTGGGTGAGATTGTTCACTCGTGCTTGTGCTTCATTAACCTGCGCCTCAACTTTATCGGCGAAGGCGAATAGCTCTTCGACGCGACGGACACAAAATCGTCGGGAATAGCGCTGCGGCGCAGTAAGAAGTTGGACTGCTGAAAGCAGGGCCGAAGGCCGAGTATCAGGGATGATACGAGCAATTTCGGTTTGTTCTGTACCACCAGCTAAACTCATACGAAAAATAATACCCATTATGCTTTTGCCTTTTTTGCTCTAGGCTTTTTCTTAGCGGCTTTGGCAGCTAATGCAAGGGCTTCACGTTCGGCTTTGATGCGCTCAAGCAGGGCTTC
>NZ_JBFRMK010000068.1:0-8730 GCF_041470405.1 Shewanella sp. 10N.286.45.A1 | reverse complement strand
CGCCAAGGTGCGAAGATCACCTATTGCCTTTTTGAGGTTTTGTTTGGCTCATTATGCTCGGTGATAGCTGGAGCCAAAGGGTGGTTCGATATTCGCGAATACATTCTTGGACACCATGACTGGTTTAAGCGCAATGGTCTATTTTTAAATGGCATCCCTGCTGATGACACTATTGCCCGCATCATATCAACCATTGAGCCCGAGCAGTTTCAGCAATGCTTCATTAATTGGATGTCCTCAATTCATACGCTGACCAAAGGCCAAGTGATTGCGATTGACGGTAAAACGCTTCGTGGCTCCTACAACCGTGAAGATAGAGCCAGTACTATCCACATGATCAGTGCCTACGCCTCATCGAACAAACTCGTGTTGGGGCAGCTAAAGACCGAGCAAAAAAGTAATGAAATTACGGCGATCCCCGAGCTAATAAAAATGCTCGACATAAAGGGGGCATTGGTGACCATTGATGCGATGGCTTGTCAGACCAAGATAGCCAAAGTCATTGTCGACAAGGGCGGAGACTACTTGCTTGTGGTCAAAAGTAATCAAGGAAAGCTTCGTAAAGCAGTAGAAAAAGCGTTTGCAAAAGAGCGAGCAAACATGCCCGATATTATCGCTTTTGAAGAAGGTCATGGGCGTATCGAGTCACGTCAGTGTTATGTGTTTGGAAGCGATAAGCTTGAGGGTAACTTCACTCGTTGGGCTGGACTCAAAAGCATAGTGATGGTTGAAAAGTTCTGCCAGGAAAAGGGAAAGAAACTCGATTTAGAGTACCGTTACTACATCAGCTCAAAGGAGCTGACCGCCGAGCAAGCCGCTAGTGCGGTTAGAGAGCATTGGGGCATTGAATCGATGCATTGGGTGCTTGATGTAAGTATGAATGAAGATGCGTGTCAGATATACAAGGATCATGGTGCAGAAAACCTAGCGTGCTTACGGCATATGAGTCTGAATATGCTTCAAGAAGAGTCAACTAAACTCAGTATCGTTGGAAAACAAAAACGGTGTATGATGAATACATCAATGCTGGAGGCTGTGTTGAGTGCAGGTTCTAACGGTGTGCTTGAAAACTAGTCACTCATGCGGTCACCCTGATTTTACAATGTCGCTTGAATGCTGCTTATGTATTTAATTTTATTTTTAGCTCGATAATGGCCTTTGTCACTTTTGTCAAATGCGTTGGTTTTTTTATTGCTCTTAAACTCACCAAGTTGCTGCGCGACTTTAGGATGCTTTTGCTCGCCAAAATAAAAATCAACGCCGCCACCAATGGCTGATGAGATTTTGTCAACGGCCATGGCTTCTGCAACCGAGTAATCAGCAATATCATCTCGTGCCATACTATGACTCGAAAACACCATTAAACTTAACAATAATATCGATTTTTTCATCATTCACTCCATAATTTAAGTCGAAATATCCATCAATATGGGCGATGACATTAATGTGCAGTACTGTGCACCGCCATCAATAGCCCGTTTTCAAGGCATTAACATAACGGGCGATAGTCAAGATAGCAATATTGATGACACTGAATGCTGTTTGTCAACGGGATTGGCGCTAAAGGAGGAGAGAAAGCCACCTCGGCTGAGGCCAATAAGCCCAAGCCGAGATGACAGGCGTGTATTTCGCCTGCAGTTAAATGTTAAGCGTTAAACAATTGCGCTAATGGTGGGTTTTGGTAAGGTGTATTTACACCATATGCATTGGCATAGGCTTTTAATACTTGCCCTATTGGCCCTACATTTTCGATTAAATGTCCATTGGGTTTTGTGTTTAACGCAGTATTTTTACCGCCGATTAACAACACAGGTAGATCTCTTGAGCTGTGCGCTTGTCCATCATCCATCTCTGATGTCACCATAATAATAGTGTTATCAAACATGTTACCGTTATCATCAGGCTGAAGTTTCAGCATATCGATTAAGCGTGTGACCTTGCTTAAATACCACTGCCGATGATTAATGTAGATCTCTTTTAGCCCTTGTGAACCATAGTGTGATGCATCATGTGGAACAGTTTGACTCACCTTTTCAACCACTTTTGAGTCGTTTGAGGTCCCAAGTTGCAGCGACACGACTTTAGTTTTTTCACATGATAACGCTAACACCGCATTGGCAACTTGTAGGTCCGCGCGTTTATCACGGCCACTACTGGTGCTGCCGAAAATACCAGTCGAGCATTGCCCAGAGCCATTTGAAGCATTGGTTAGCTCTTGCTCAACTTCGGTTGTTACACTTGAAAACGTCGACGTTTTTTGTGTTTCTACACCATTAACTTGCGATCTTAGCAGTTCGATATCTGGAATAGCATTAGACAGTAACGCCAGTTTACGTGCTTCAATAGAAGGGCCCGTTGACTCCTGTCCACCAAACAGTTCATTAAAAATGGACTGTGGATTGTCTTCATGGGTTAAGCCTGCACCACTCACACTTCGGCTAGTCACTAGGCCGCCATGGCCCCAGTAATTGGTGTCGACTCCAAGGCGAACAGCCCGTTTTGGCATACCTGCAGCAAAGGCGTTTTCAAAGTGAACATCAAGCGAGCCTTGACCACTTCTTTCTTGCCATACGCCGTTGTAACCGCCGTGGCCGGATCCTCCTTCGCTCTCACAACCCGACAAGAAGACAATGTTGTCTTTATATTGTGCTAAGCCTTGAGTACAAAGGTTCATTTCTAACCCATTGTCGCCCATGCTTGGGTGCCAAGTGCCTCTGGGATAACCATCAGAGAAGTTAATAAAAATAAACTTAGGGGCGTTATGTGTGGCTGCACTTGCCTGTAAAGAAACGCCTGATAACGCAGTTGCCACGCCGCATGACAGTGCTGTTTTAATAAAATCTCGACGGCTTTGTTGATTAAGGCTCATCTTACTCCCCTCTTGCTAAAATCGTTTGAGAGCTTAGTACTTCTGAAACGAATTGCTTAATGTTGTCAAAGTCTTGGTACTGTTGGTAAACCGGTACCAGTTCCGCTTCGCTACGGCCCAGCGCATACGTAATGTAATTTTTTACAAAAGTGAGGCGGGCGTCGTGACTGTCGCCAATGTAGGTTGATAGCGCTTTTAGATCGCTAAAGTCGGTGTTTTTGTTATCGACACCCACAAGAGTCCCTTCGGTATCTAATGCAACACTGCCATATTGTGTACCGTCTAACGCAATGTAGTTTTCAGTACTTCTGTAACGCCCTGTTTTATCTAGCACATCATAGGCGAAGCCAATGTCGTTCATCTTTTGGTGACACGCCCAACACTCAGTACTTGGGCCAGTCGCTTGGGTCCAAAAGTCTTTGGTTGAATGATCACCTACAATCCCTTCAGGTGCCTTGCCTGATGCCAATGATTGGTCCCAACCGAGTAGTGAACGCTGCACCATACGACCGCGTGGGATCAATCGAGTTTTGTTTTCGATACTGTATGCAACGGCAACAGCGCCGAGACTCAATAGACCAACACTGCGATTATGCGGTATCGCGGCGGCGGTTAAGCTGTCACCATAGTGACCTTCAAAACCGTAGTGGTTGGCCAGTGCTGCATTTACAAAGGTCGTGTCTGAGGTGAGTAAGTCTTTATAGGTGCCTTTGTCTTCACTAAATACTGTGTCAGCAATATAAGCTTGAAACTCTTGTAGCATTTGCTGACCTAACTCTTTGGTTAGCGCGCCACGCTCAACCGTGACTCGGTCTTCATCAAACTCAAGCGTTTCCATAATGAATTTAGCAAACTGCTTTTGTGCTTTATCATCATTTAGCATCCGTGAAATGGCGTTTGATACGGCACTTTCGCTGCTCAGTTCACCTGCTTTTGCTTGCTGCCAAAGGTTATCATCCGGCGCGGTGCCCCACAGTGAATAAGCAAGTAGTGTGGCGATTTCGTATTGATCGAGTTGAAAGTCACCGTCATCATTGAGACTACCGAGTTCACGACGGTATAAAAACTGAGGCGAAACCAACATCATTGACAAGCTTCGCGCCATGTCTGTTGCTGGGTAACGCTGCAGCTCTTCTGCCGTCAGTGGACGATGAAATAACTTTTCAGCCGTGCGAGTGTACCAATCTGTCACACATGTTTTGTCTGTGGCTAAGTAAGGACCAAGATGTTGCCATGGTCGGCTGGTACCGACATTACTGCTGTTTGGCGCAGCGCTGATCTGCCAGCGAGCTTGGTACAATTGCCCTTGATACGATACCCGATCTCCACCATTAAAGGTCGATCCGTTTGTCCAAGGCGTGACATTATCATCCTCTGCCACAGTACAACGGCTCGCACTGGCTAGATCGAAGTTATCTTCTACACGTATTGCCGCATTCAAGTAGCTATTGAGTCGCTCATGAGTCAAAAAACCCATACTTGCAGGGTTGCCGTAGAGCGAACCATTCACTTCTTTAGCGTCTAAAGGTAAGGCTGTTTTATCCAGCTCTACAGCCAGCAAGTCTTTGACGGTATTTGCGTATTCGTTACGAGTCAGTAACCTCAGTTGACGTTGACCTTTCACATCAACACCAGGGCGCTGAAGCTTATCTGCCCATAGCTCATTGCTCAGGTATTGGTTGATGGTCTCTTGACAGTTAAGATCACATGCCGCACCGTAATTATTCACCATCGTAGCTAACTTTTCGGTGAGGTAGTTAGGATCGAGCAGGTAAGCCTCAACAAAAGACTGACTTGGACCGTTTTTAAGATCTGGCGCAAATCCACCATGACAGCTCGAACAAACACTCGTATAAACCGATTCAAAATACGCTTCATCAGTCGCAAAGTTGCTGTACGCCCAGTTAAAATTAATAGGCTGCGTAGCGACGACTGATAACGAGGCTTTTTTCGGTGTCGGGATAGCTGAACGAGTAAAAGGTAAGTCAATACTGTAACGACCTACAGGCAAAATTAATGCTTTTGTCTCGCCCCATGCTAAGTCATGTGTGATCACCTCGTCTGCATCTTTATTGACAAAACGTAATGTCACTGTCGCCTCTGCACCATCAGGTTGAGCCGGTACAGTCAGGTTTACAATGCCGCTGTTTTCATCAATTTCAGCACGGTAATCCCAGCGAGCAATCGCACTGTCGTTATTGTCAGACAGCTCAAATAGCATCACCGATTCAGACGGTTTTAGCTCGCCAATCGAGTCAACACTTAATGAATAAAAACCATAGCCCAAACCTGAGATCTGATGCTCAGCGCCGTCAAGTGCGATAAGTAAAGGACGACTCACCCCCGTAGTACGGTTAGTTAGTTCTGCTTTAGCAATAACGCCATTTTCTGTCACAGCACCTTTAGCAGGCTGTAAACGAATGGTGCCAATATCGGCTTGTGCATTGTATTTAACACGATAAATGGTGTTCACGGCATCGTCAGATACCAGTAAGCTATTATCGGGTAATACAAAAAATTCAACCGGTTTACCAATAACACCTCGGTCTGTTTTCCAGCCCGTGATCAACGCGCGGTCGAAAACAGCCTGACCTTCGCGATTAACTGTTACTTGGCGAACTTCGTAACCTGGACGGCCACCAGCATAACCTGGACCATGAGTGGCGTAGACAAATGAGCGTTGATCTTGCGCGTTAGTAGCACCTGTAGGATCCCAGAAAGTTAAGCCCAGCGCTGCCGTGCTCGCTTCTGTTTCAAGCGCAGGGGCTTGATAAAGTGACGGGTCAATATCACTAATTTTGATATCACTGTAAATCGCATTATCAGGGAGGTAATCAAAGCGTCCAAGGTTAGCCGGCGATCCAGCCTCTTGCTCAGGAGTGATCCCGATTTGCGTGGCACCAGATAAGTAAGGAAAACCAAAATGTGGCTGAGTATTGGCTTCAATATCAGCGGCATTGATTTTATTTAGCTCGCCGGGGTAATACTCGCTGCGACCATCGGTGTTTTGACGGTTGTTATCCGTAAACCAGATATCGCCAGTTTGTGGATCCCAATCGAATCCAACACTGTTACGCACGCCTTTAGCGATAATCGTTTTAGCGCCAGTATCAACATCAATTTTGACAATCGTGCCATAGTACGGCTCTTCAGGGATCACACATACATTACATGGCGAACCAATCGCCATGTAAAGCGCACTATCATTTGGGTCTTGTGTATTAAACTTAATCGGGTGCTTTTGATGCCAGTATTTACCCGCAAGATCCAGTGGGAAATAAGTATCACCTGCAGGTAATGTGACTAAATGTTCAATCGCATCGTCATCACCAAAGTGGTTAATCACATCCTCAATTTTGTAAAGCACCGTTGAGGTTGAGAAATATAAATCGCCCTCACGATAAGCGACGCCATGAGGCTCTAGAAGGTTATCGGCAACCACTATCGGTTGGCCAAGTTCACCGGTCTGATAGTCATATTCAAGAGCGTAAATTTTATTACCGCGTGCATTATCTTCTGGGAAAATACTGGACGAGCCCACAAATAAATAGCCATCACCCCAGACCAATTGGCGAGCTTGGAAAAGGCCATCAATGACTTTAGTCACTTCAAGCCCTTCAATTGTCGACAGTTCTGCAACATCAATGGCCGCTTTGATCCGCAATGAGGTCGCATGGGTTTGTGAGGCTTCAATCACCACACGCTGCGTTGAGTTAATCGCTTGGTATGTATCTTCAAATGCCACATGCATACTGTATTGACCAACAGGAATGTCAGTCAAAGTGGCATCGGCGCGATCAAATTGCTGTGTGAGCGCATTGCCTGTGGCAAGATCGGTCAACACCACGCTATAGCGAGTATCGCCGTTAAAGCCTTCAAGATTGAGCTCTACAGTACCGATTTGGATTTCAGGTTCCAACTGCTTATGAGCAAGTACGCTAACCGTATCGGTTGCAGTCAATTGACCATCACTGACCGTGACTTCAAATTGATAAGTCGTTGCTTGCTCCAAGGCTGCAATCGAAACGCTTGCCGTTACTGAGTTCGCTTGATTTAACACCAGCGTAGGCCCTGATATTTGTGCCCATTGATAGCGCAGTACATCACCATCAACATCGCGCGAACCTGCAGCGGATAACAACACATTATCGATAGGCGACTGCACACTTTGATCGTTGCCCGCGTCTGCTATCGGTGCGTTATTTATCACGTTTTTTAACGCGTTAATTTGCACTGTATCTGTTGCGCTGATCTCACCATCGCTCACTGTCACTTGAAATGAATAGACAGTATCGTCAGACAACTCTGGCAGCTCAAACTCTGTTACCGCAGTATTTATCTCGCGTAACGTGACTGCAGGGCCGCTGACTTGGCTCCAGATGTAACTTAAGTTATCGCCATCAGGATCACTTGAAGCTGATGCATTCAAAACAACTTTTTTAATGTTTGGCTCAATAACTTGATCATGACCAGCGTTAGCCACTGGCGACTGATTAACCATCGTTTTCAGTGCGTTAACAACCACCGTATCGGTGTCAGTTGCTTGGCCATCGCTCACGGTCAACTCAAAAGAGTACGCTGTATCTTCCAGTAATTCAGGCACTTCAAATTGAGTCATGGCGGCAGTCGGGCTAACTAATGTCACCGCTGGGCCGCTTGTTTGGCTCCAAGCGTAAGTCAGGCTATCTCCCTGTGCGTCTGTTGAGCCAGAGGCATTTAACACCACACTGAGCATCGGCGATTGAACCTGCTGGTCATTACCCGCGTTAGCAACAGGAGCTGTATTCTCACCCGTATTTTTACACTCATTGGAGTCGAGTAACGGCAACCATGGTGCTATCCCCCAATTAAGATCCGTAGTTGTTAGTGGTGCATCCGCATAAGGCACGTTATAACTGCCAGCCCACCATTTGGCTTTATAGTGCGTTTGCATATGACAAACTTCACTACCGCCAGAATAATTTTTAGGCTGCCAGTTATCAGCAGCAATAAGCGGAAAGCTAGTAAACATTGCGCCCAATAAGTATATATGAGTATGCTTTCTCAAAGTTACCTCTCTTAATTTAATAGAATCTGTTAGATAAGTTCGATTTGTTAATCGAGTTTTATAATCCAACTTAAACTCCAATGTTGACCACACCAATCAATTATGACTGCGCAAATTGAGTGCGGTTTGGTAATGAATATATTTAAAATTAAAAACGCTAATCAATCACTGCTATAGATATGTATCCTAATTAAAAACTGGTGAAGTTATTTGGGGTGACGGTTTATGGCTTGGTGCGCTTGTATTTTAAGTGTTTATAATCAATGTGTTACTGGTTTTAGTTGTTGAGGGTACACTTCATCGATATTATTCGTTACATTGTTCACTTACAATAAAATGACGCTGTCATATAATTGACTCTTTTATAGGTCAACTAAATCTATTTAAAATGAAAATTAACAATCGCAAGCTATTATTATAGTGCTGTTAATACCATTTAAAACATGTGTGTTATCTATGTTGTCGATAAAGTATATTAATATAAATAAAAAGGCAATGAGTTTTGATTTAATGTTAATCATATGATTGATAAGTCAAATTAATGACAGTTATAGAGTATGAGAAAGTTTATTAATACAATGCATGCAGACAGCATCTTTGACGGTATTTCAATTAAAGTAGATTGTTTAAGTGACAAAAAATAGTCTCTTAAATTATTTTTAAGTTAGTACCAAGCTACAGAGTATTTAAGCGTAAATATTGAACGGTTGTTATTTTACACATGAGTAAATTTCAATTTAATATTAAGGTATGTGCTAACTTTTCAATGAACACAACGCCTGACTCTTCTACACGAATCTGTACCACAATGAAC
>NZ_JBFRMK010000067.1:0-1325 GCF_041470405.1 Shewanella sp. 10N.286.45.A1 | reverse complement strand
GGACTCAAAAGCATAGTGATGGTTGAAAAGTTCTGCCAGGAAAAGGGAAAGAAACTCGATTTAGAGTACCGTTACTACATCAGCTCAAAGGAGCTTACCGCCGAGCAAGCCGCTAGTGCGGTTAGAGAGCATTGGGGCATTGAATCGATGCATTGGGTGCTTGATGTAAGTATGAATGAGGATGCGTGTCAGATATACAAGGATAATGGTGCAGAAAACCTAGCGTGCTTACGGCATATGAGTCTGAATATGCTTCAAGAAGAGTCAACTAAACTCAGTCTCGTTGGAAAACAAAAACGGTGTATGATGAATACATCAATGCTGGAGGCTGTGTTGAGTGCAGGTTTTAACGGTGCGGTTAAAAACCAGCCACTCACACGGTCACCCTGCATCCTAACTGACTGAGAGAGAAGACGGTTGAACGCGCTAAAGAGGACCTCGTTAGCGATATCACTTATGTAAAATCAGATGAGGGAACGCACTATTTATCGCTGGTTACAGATGCATATTCCAGAAAGATAATGGGATACGAACTAAGCGATGAGATGAAAGCCTCTGATGTTGTTAAGGCCTTGGATATGACGATAAAGAATCGGATAACAACGGGTAATATAATTCACCACTCAGACAGAGGAATACAGTACTGCTCAGAGAATACCAAATGACATTAGCTGCCAACGGTATCACGCCATCAATGACAGATGGATATGACTGCTACCACAATGCACTGGCGGAGAGGGTGAATGGTATTTTGAAACATGAGTTTTTGCTTTATCGTTGCCGAACGATGAAAGAGCTTGGCGTTTTAGTCAAAGAATCAATAGAGATTTATAACCAGTTACGGCCGCATCTTAGTTTAGGAATGAAAACCCCGAACGAGGTGCATGAAAAAGCTAGTTGAAAATACCAACTGGCTTAATAAAAACCGTCAACCTATTTTAGTAGTGTTCAAAGTTCTGTGTCATTTCAGTAGAATATCCAAAACAGGAATGACACATGACCCAGCCATTTGATTTTGACCAAGCCCTTAAAGCATTACAAGCAGGAAAAAGCCTGACAGGTAAAGACAGTGTACTTGGCCCGCTTATCAAGCAACTTACAGAAGCTGCACTGACTGCGGAGTTAGAGCAGCACTTAGAGAATGCACCTCAACCCAATCGTAAGAACGGTACAACGCCCAAGACAATCAAACACCCTTCAGGAAGCTTTGAGCTTGATGCGCCCAGAGATAGAAATGGCACCTTTTGAGCCGCAGCTCATTAAGAAAGGACAAACAACACTAACTGATGAAATAGACCGCAAAATCCTCTCAATGTTTAGCATGG
>NZ_JBFRMK010000066.1:835-1288 GCF_041470405.1 Shewanella sp. 10N.286.45.A1 | reverse complement strand
TGAGAGAGTACACCAGCCTAAAGGCATTGCTTTCTCACTTAAAGACTACTTAATTCTGGTTGATGAAACGGGTCGAGTTATCCGTGATGACAAACGTGGCGCAATATCTTCCAGTGCAGAAGCTATCTTGAACAGACTAAATATTCCAGCTGCAAACTGGATTAAAATCGTCGCCGAATTTGGCCAACTATTTCATGGTCCAGTTGGTACATTGGAGGAATTCAGCCGCTACTGTGAACACCTCAACAAGCGACGACGGCACTTCTCAAGCAGCTGCGAGTATATGCAAAACCACTGACTCTAAATGGCACTAAAACATCAACTTACCTCAGACAAAATAGCTGAGTTAACCAACAGCACTTCTCTGAAAGCTATTTCAGCCAAATTTCATCATTTTTTGCATAATTCACACTTAGATCCTCTTTAGGGAGGAATATTCATGATAAGAATACG
>NZ_JBFRMK010000066.1:0-120 GCF_041470405.1 Shewanella sp. 10N.286.45.A1 | reverse complement strand
GCTGGCTAGTAATAATCTCCTACATATTTCGCCAGCAGATCCTCTTGAACGAGGAATATTCATGATAAGAATACGACTAGGTCATTGAAGTCTAGCTCCTAGCTCGTTATGTTGTTGATT
>NZ_JBFRMK010000065.1:9150-9420 GCF_041470405.1 Shewanella sp. 10N.286.45.A1 | reverse complement strand
GTATGTGGAACTCAACCCTATACGCGCGAAAATAGCGAACACACCAGAGCAATCAGACTTCACTAGTATTAAGTTAAGAGTCAAAGCTGCACTGAAAGGCGAACAGCCCAAGAAACTATTACCGTTCATTGGCAATGAACGGATAAATCAGCCCAAAGGTATTGGTTTTTCATTGCAAGACTATCTCGTATTAGTCGATGAAACAGGCAGAATTATTCGTGATGACAAACGTGGAGCAATTTCGTCGAACGCCGAAAACATCCTCAGTCG
>NZ_JBFRMK010000065.1:0-8370 GCF_041470405.1 Shewanella sp. 10N.286.45.A1 | reverse complement strand
TATCCCAACAGCAAATTGGTTCAAAATTGTCACAGAGTTCGGTCAATTGTTTCACGGCCCAGTGGGTACATTGGAGGGATTCAACCGTTACTGTGAACACCTCAACAAGCGCCGACGGCATTTCTCAAGCAGCTGCGAATATATGCGAAGCCATTAACCCAGCGTTTTTCAAAATAGATATCACCTAAAATCGACTTTCCTCAGACAAACTCACTGAGTTAACCATCAGCACTTTTCAGAAGAGTATTTCAGCCAAATTTCATCACTTCTTGCAAATTATATCGACAGGTTCGCTTTCGCGAAGAATATTCATGGTAAGAATACGGCTAAGTATTGAAGTCGCGCTCTTAGCTCGTTATGTTGTTGATTAATAATGGCTGGCTATTAGTTTTTTGGTTCGCTTTCGCGAGGAATATTCATGGTAAGAATACGGCTAAGTATTGAAGTCGCGCTCTTAGCTCGTTATGTTGTTGATTAATAATGGCTGGCTATTAGTTTTTTAGTTTTTGTACCCATATACCCATATACCCAACATAAAATACTCATCCTACCTTCCCCTAACGCTCTACTGAATACTTTTCTACATGCTGGTTCAAAAAGTACATTCCTGCAGAGCTAAGCACATAGTGCTTATCGCCACAGATATATAGGAAGTTTCTATCTGCAAGATAGTTAAAAGCTTTTTCCCAAGTATCTATTCCAAGTGCCTGGCGAATATCGTTATAGATAGTTTGCTCAGCAATCTCTTCCTGTGCTGATCGCCCCAAGCCAATAACAGGAGTAATTAAATCATCGAGGTCAAAACCTTTGTCTACCCAATATCGCGCAATAATCAAAAGCATAGCCTGGATCTTTGTCGCATTAGTATCAGCCTCTTCTTCGGCTTCGTTACGGCTAATATAGAAAAACTCCCCTTTGACGTTAAAGTTGAGGTTATAACCGATATGTAGGTAGAGCTGAGTAAAGTGATCGAGGTTTTTGTACAGCTCGGTATAGAGAATACTGTCTACAAAACTCTGCTGGTACAGACCATAGGCTTGTTTAGTGATTACCTTTCCGCTTACAAAGGTAGTGTATATCTGCTGGCTTTTAGCCATATTGATTTGGGAAAAAGCCGTCATCATTGGTCTACTCTCTCTGTTCGAATTTTACGATATAAATACACTGTGTCTTCTTGCCTTAGGCGATTACGGAAATTAGTCACTTTCACGGTATGCCCGTCAAGCATTGACTCACTACGCACCAAGAAGTTAAGTCCTTCCAATAAGTCTACAAAATGATAATCAGGTAGATGGCTTTTGAGTCGTCGTTGCAAGGCTATCGTTAAATCTTTATATTCCGTCATCTGCATCTGTTTAACCAAGTTATATATCCGCTCAGCTCGCTCTAATCTGCGCTCTGTAGAGTTATCTATAGAGCTTGCCAGATCCACATATTGATGTTGCTTCAATAAGCTTTGATCTGTCACTCTAGCCTCTATGTCACTCACTACGTTGTTAAGATAAGCTTCCGAACTACTAATACGTAGTACTTTTGGCCTTGCATGCTGCATCAACCCTAAAAATGCTCCGTTATCACGCGCAAATTGGCCATCAATCTGGCTACGTTTTAAGTTATGCTTTGTTGCATCCAGCTCTTTGACTAGATCACCAAATGCAATCTCAATTGCATTAAACTGTTTAAGGCGCTTTTTAGAGCGAGCTAAGAACTGATCAACTGACTGAGATACTTTGCTGATTTGCGAATGAAAGCTGTTAAAGCTAACCTCATATCTCAGCATTGCCGTAGAACGCTGATGATCTTGATGGAGATCGAACTGGTTGCGCAAGCTTTGCAGACACTCAAACAAGTTGCGGCCATCTTTCAAACGACTTTTTTCATCAAGAAATTGTCGAGTTGGTAAAATGTGTCGAGACAATAGAAGCGATATCTTTTCAATGGACTCTCGCTGTAACACAGAGAATACCTTAGGGTTATCTGATTTAGCGGCTAGTTCACTCGCTTCACTTAGCTCTTGATTAATCACCTGCATTTTAACCAAATTCAAGCGGATACTATTTAGCAACTCACTTAAACGATGAAAGAGTTCATCTATCAGCTCTTTAAAATCAAGATCTATATCGCTAAACAACGTAGCGCTCGATTGAAGCTTAGCCAGTAACAAACGTATTCCGCCTAACTGGAGCTTTAATGCCACATCGGTTAGATCTTGAAACAAGCTGCGGTCGAATAGTCTAAATACGCCAATAACAGAACGATCAAAGATAAGTCTACTTTCACCACCAAATTCATCTTTATCGACCAAAATATGTGCTGCTAGTAAGTTATCCGTCGAAAAAGCAGTTCTTAGCTGTTTACGCTTATCTCTGTTTTGTCCTTGAATATAACGATGTAGCCGCGCAATAAACGTCGCTTCATACACATAAGGCTCACTCGTTTCATCCATTTCACGGATGATGTCACGCATAATAGTGTGATGCTCAAGCATGATGGAAAAAGTCGGAATCGTTAGGAGCCGTTGGTCACTCATCAGCCTCTCCAAACATATCAAGCTGCTCTCTATCTAACGCACTACCCAGGGTAACGAAACTGTCAGGCATACCAGTAAAAGCGATGGTTCGCGCTGAGCTGTAAGGAGTTGCAGTACGCATGGCGTCTAAACGAAAATGCTGTCCAAATTTAAAGATGATCTCACTGGATGCCGAGTTGGTGGATGCGCTTAATACTCTAAATCCCGCTTGTTTCATATTTGGTAATAGCCAATCAAACTGAGAACTATCAACAGAGGCACCTTCATCAATAATCAAAGGAAACTGAGTTGTACACGCGCTGTTTCTCAACCTGCCAAGCAAAATCTCAACGAGTTTGATATTGATGAGCATAATAGTCGAAGTCGATTGCGATTTACTCTCCCAGCCAGTTTGCCCCTGTTTTTTCACTCTGTAGGCAATACCAGATACAATCTGCTCCATAGTCAATAGGGCTGCCTTTCCATCAGGGAAAAACTTCTTACTAAAGGCTTTAAGGCGTTCAATAAATTGGTCAGATGCTTTTTGATCTGAATGGGTATCTAAGTGCTCTATTTCACCAACTAAATCACTGAACCTTGCTTCCACTTCAATCTTTGCTTCTACTTCAGCCAGATCATTAATACTCACTCCCTCAAAAGCCCGGTTAATACTGTGCTCAAACTGGCGTACCATTTCGCGGTTATTCTTTAGCTCATTAATAATGGCGTGAACGGAGTGCTTATGCTCAACAAAGTTTTTCCGCAAAATATCAAACTCTTCTTCTAGGCCTTGATAACGTGATCTAAGCTGTTGGAATGCGTGTTCTAATAATTCATCATCAACAGATGAACTTCTGAGCTTGTCATCATTTTCTAGCACTTCATTGAGAATAAACTCACGGATTTTTTCACCAATCTCGCTTCGCGCTTGCCGCTTACTTTGTAAGTTCTCGATTCGTTTTTGCAGATTGTCTTCTGTAAGCTCTAATACATTGTCAGGTAATACTGAAAAATTACTGGTTGGTAAGCTGTGTGCGTCAAGCTCGGCTTTGAGCCGAACTTGATACTCACTCAATTTATCTAGATCTGTTTGTAGTTGTCCGACTTTAACCTTTTGCGCTTCAAATGCTGCCTTCTCTTGAGCTACCACTTCATTTTGGCTTTCAAGCTGATTTTCAAATGTTTGCTGTTTGTTTTTTGCTTGTTCTAGCTCTTCATTTACGCTGTAAAGCTGCTGTGTATTACTGTTGAACGCCAATAGTAGTTCGATTTCCGACTTAGTACGCTTAATTTCAATCTTAAGCGCTGTGATGGCTTTAACCCGTTCAAAGTGGCTTTCATTACTAATCGCACTGATTTCAAATGCACGTTTTCGGGATTTTTCGAGTTGCAGCCGAACTTTATCCAGTCTGCTCTGGTCTGATTCTCGGTTATCTACAGAAAACTCACTTAATTTTACGTCAAAGATTTCATAACCAAGCTCGTTAAGCTCAACCATCTCAACAAAAGACTCTATTGCATGCCGCTCCGAAGTAGTTAGATCCCGTTCTGGATTAGCCTCAGCTACTTCAGGATTAACCGCCGCTAGTTTCAGCCAGGTTGAATCTGTTAGCTGATTGAACAGCTTAAATTCCTGACTACTCACTGAGGCTTG
This sequence comes from Shewanella sp. 10N.286.45.A1, assembly GCF_041470405.1. Taxonomy (NCBI): domain Bacteria; kingdom Pseudomonadati; phylum Pseudomonadota; class Gammaproteobacteria; order Alteromonadales; family Shewanellaceae; genus Shewanella; species Shewanella sp. 10N.286.45.A1. The sequence goes on along the minus strand of NZ_JBFRMK010000065.1, from coordinate 4,207 downwards.
AAGTCTACATTCCATTGCTTTGAACTTTTCAATCTCTTTCTTAAGTTCTGCTAATTCATTTTGTCGCTTTTCAGCATTCTCTTTAAGTTGTAGTTCGCTCACTTTGTCAGCTAGGTGTTCTTTATGGCCTGACACAATCATTTCGAGGGGCTCTGACTCATCATATTGATTTATTAGCAATCGAGTTTTCTGCCCTACCTCATTTAGCTTTACCTGCTGGCGATTTAGCGCTTTAATCTCACCCGATAATATATCTTGTTCTCTGGCTGTCTCCTTACAATTATTATTAGCAGAGCGCACTTTACCTTCCATTAGCTTCAACTGAGTTTCTTCCAAACCAAACTCTTTGCTTTCTTTGTCAATCCGGTTTTGTGTCATCATGGCGTACTGCATTAACTCATCTTCAGCATTTCTGTTTCTCACTAACTGCTGATGGCTACTCGCAAGCTTTTCATACTCAGGTCTTAAGCTTTCTATCTTTATAAGAAGCAGCTCACGACAAGAAAGAGCCTCGTTATGCCCAATGAAAGCATCAATATCAAAGTTGAGTTCGTCTTTACGCTCTTTTTTCTGTGACTCAATAATATTAGCGACCGCTAAACGCACCGTGTCAGAGCCGGTTTTCATATCAAACAGCAAGCGAACTAACGCTCTAAAAGCATCAACATTAGCATCACTCGTCGTGCTTAGTGGGAATAAGCAAAAGCGCATTGCATCAATGTCTAATAGTTGATTTGCGTAGATAACCTCTTTAATTGCCGCTGTGCGCATTAGAGTTTTAAAATACTTATCCTCCCTCTTGAGGAAAGTCTGGACCTTGGTAGGACTTAAGCCTTCTACCCTACCTCCAATACCATCTTCTCCAGCGCTAGCATCCCAAAAAAGATGGCGGATCTGCGCATAACGCAGCGATGTAAACATTCGACGGTAATCCAGCTTATCCGAGTTTCCTCGATAGAGAATCTGACAGTGAGGTAAAGGACCGCCTAAGTAGTTGTCACACTCCAAAATCAGAAAGCTTGCGCTACTTGGAAAGTAATGTTCGTAGCTCTCATCATTTGAATAAAATTTACCTTCTTTATCTGAAAACCCAAATTTCTTTGCCGAGTCTTTGAAGTTCTCTTCAGGTAATAAGAATAATCGAATAGCATTGAGGATTGAGGTTTTACCGATATTCCCGCCGCCTATCAATATTCCTCCTTCACGCAGGTCAATTTCAGCGATAGCGACACCCGCAGAATCTACGACTACAAGACGAGATATACTGATTAAAAGATTATCGATAGCATTTTTAAACATTGGTTAATCCTGTGCTAAATCTGGCAATAGAGCTTCTTGCTCTAAGAATGCGCGAGTTTGGTTCATGAGATCGGCCTCTGTGTTTAAACCGAGTTCTCTAGCTAGATCTATGGCTTTAACAAGGTGAGAACTATTTTGAGGCTTTAACTTAAATTTATCTCTGAATATTTCCCAATCAACTGGCGCTAACCAACTGCACTGAGGAAGATAGGTTTTTAGTGTTTTGTATATTGTTAATCCACCTAGCTCAACATCTTGCGCACAATAAAGCTCCTCATAAATGGACAGAAACGGTCGATTGAGGCGATGGCATATTTGATTACCGGCCCCAAAAATAATGTCACTATTATTTACTAATGTAGGGTGTCCAATTAAATTTAGAAATTCCTGATAACGATAGAAGTTCTCAATATTCTCAATAAGTACAGCTCGCTTACCAACAAGCTTTCCTCCCGTTTTGTAACCGTTGATATCAGACACGACAACAAAAGGAACCTGTGATTTGGTGATATCGTTCAAAACTAGCACATGCGCAAAATTACTCGGAAAATCATGAGAACGACCTACATGAGACGCAGTGACTCTATCACTTGGTTCTGGCCTATAAAGTGCCTGATGCTGCTCTTCATCTACAATCGTCAACTGATAGCCACCACGTACCCGCACTGCACTATAGACTTTCCGCCACTCATTAAGATCAGAATAAGGCAAACATTCAATGAATCTATCAAGATTTATTGACTTACCCTGTGCTATTTTTTCCAGGTATTTATTTAGTTTCATTTCAGTTCATCCAATTACATCAGACACATATACTCAAGACTTCATAGTAGTTACGGTGCTGCGCGCACCTTATCTAAACCAAGTAACAGGCTTGAGCTCAGAGCTGTTGACAATTAATCATCCTGAAAATAATATGACTTCAATGGCGACAGGTAAATACTGAATACATATACATGTAGTACAAATAGGCGGGTTATAAGAATGAACAAATGGCCAATTAGGTGGGATTTACTATTCCGATATCGCATGATCGAAATCATATCTTTATGGGAAGGTAGGTTAACGACTAATCATCTAATACAAAGTTTTGGCATTGGGCGTCAGCAAGCTTCTAAAGATATAAACAGCTATTTGGCCGACATTGCTCCAGGTAACCTCATTTATGATAAGTACCTAAAAGGCTACAAGCCAAGCAATAGCTTTAAGCCGAAGCTTACCAGTGGCCATGCAGATGAATACCTACATATACTTTCGCGTAGTGAAGATATGGTAAGTACGTTTACTGATCTCAATATGGGATTTGACAACACATCGATGATTCGCCCGAACACTAGAAACATTTCTCCTAAAGTATTAGGCCCTCTTATTCAGGCTATAAAAGAGAAAAAACGTGTAGATATTAGCTACACGTCACTCAAAAATGGAAGTGAAGTAGAGCGTATAATCTCCCCCCACTCTTTAGTTTGTACATCATTACGCTGGCATGTAAGAGCCTATTGCGAACACGCTAATGGCTATCGTGATTTTGTATTAAGCCGAATAAGAGGTATACCAGATATAAATGACAAAATGGTTATGGATAAAACTCAAGACAAAGTATGGAGCACTAATTTGACAATACAATTAGCACCTGACTCAAGGTTTACAGAAGCACAAGCAGCCGTAATATCTAACGACTATGGCATGCAAGATAACGTGCTTGAGATTTCTACTAATGCGGCATTAGTTCGGTATGTTTTAGACGCGTACAACATTGATTTACACACTTTAGATTCAAACCCTCAAGGCCAACAAATCATCGTCAAGAATTTAAATGATATTGCCGAGTACCTGACCTTTAGGTGAGTGTTTCATCAACAGTTTCGAATTAGTTTAGTCGCTCCCTAATCTTAAGGTAATTTAAACAATATACGCCCAAAAAACGGAAATGCTGTTGTTCATTAGTTGGTTACCAGGTGGACTAAAGTGAGGTTGTATCTGCTAAGTTTTCCTTCCTATCAACATACAGGTGTGAATACTCTTTAGCCTGTTATTATTGGAGTTTATAAAAAGCAATATAGTGGTACCTCAGGTACACCTTTATCATAATTAATAAACTAGAGTAAGCCTATTCCCGGAATACAGCTCATTGCCGCCCTCTACCTTAAGGACTTACAAAGCTTACTGAATAAGTGCAGCAAAAGTACCAACAGCTGGTGGCACTTTTGCTGTGCTAAATAGAAAACATACCAATAGCACTGATAGTCAATTTAGAGATTGCTTATTTTTTCTCACCCAGCGGTCTACATAGAGCCACCTATATAGTAACTTTGTGTAGACCAATGACCTAGGAATAGCAGTAAAAGAGATATTCAGTTATTTTAATTTTACTGCTGCTAGTAGTGTGTTGCGCAGGCCGACTCAATGCTACTCACAGCTTTATCTAGGGGCTCACCTGTAATTGTTCAATAAAGTCTATATTTCTAGACTTTATTGGTATCAGGACTATCTGGAACCATAAAGTACCTAAATTTAGAATTTATAAAATTGGAAAGTGTTCACTTGCTATAAGGTACGGGAAAGGCCGTGGATGAATTTTTTATCAAGTTTTAAAACTTTTTCTAAATATTTTGCTGCTGCAGTACTGTGACTCTCTTTCATTGTAACACCAATAGGAACACCCAAGCTCACAACCAAACACAAAGCGCCACATTAACAATGAGTTACAAAAACAAGCAGAGCCCCGCCGCCTCCACCAACTAAAACAAAGGCTAACCCTTTGTCACATCTGAATGGCGGCAAAATGTCCACGCAAGTATAAACACTTTCAGCCACTGAATAATTTGTCGCATAAACTTACCTAAATCAGCTAACACTAAGTTGCCCCATTATCATCCAGAGTAAATACTCATTTATACCAATTGCA
>NZ_JBFRMK010000064.1:0-12965 GCF_041470405.1 Shewanella sp. 10N.286.45.A1 | reverse complement strand
GCTTAGGCTCACGTCAGTTAGCTAAAAAGCTCCGTGAAGAAGGCTTTATTATTGGCCGTTATCGCACTCGTTCGATTATGCGTAATTTAGGCTTAGTGGTGACCCAGCGCCAAGCTTATAAAGTCACGATTAAGCGAAAACACAGCGACAGCGTTGCAGATGATGTGCTGAGCCAGAACTTTAACCCGCCTCAGCCTAACCAAGCCTGGGCTGGTGATGTCACGTATCTGAGGACTAACTAAGGCTGGCTCTACCTGGCAATCGTAATGGATTTGAACTCAAGGCGTATCATCGGCTGGAGTCTACCCAAGCGAATGACGGTTAGCTTAGTCGAACGAGCATTACAGATGGCTATAACACTGAGGCGACCTGGTAGCGGCATTTTATTTCACAGCGACAGAGGCTCACAATATACAAGTAAACAGTTCCAAAGCTTGCTAACAAAAAACGGAATAATGCCTTCTATGAGCAGCGTTGGAGCTTGTTTGGATAACGCAGTAGTTGAGCGATTTTTTGGTAGTTTAAAACACGAGTGGCTGTTGAATGTTGTTCATTTAACACGAGAATCAATGAAGCAAGATGTTGAAGAATATATTAGATATTACAACCATGAGCGATTGCATACTACGCTCGGTGATTTAACACCGATCTGTTATGAAAAATTACAAAGTCAGGTGTCCGGTTGTGCTTGACCAGAATAGTGTTCATACAGACCTCTTTACATAACACTTTTGCAGTGTTGAGCCTGAGTTAATTGCTATATTAAGTATAGTCGTTGCTTAAGAGGAATCGCCCAATTGGAGCGCTTTTGTCAGCTTAATTGATAGTAATTTGATATAGGATAAATGACACTCAAATTGCCAAGGCATTGAGTGTCAATGACAGTGTTAATCGGCAGTAATGATCAAGCCTAACGGTGCCAGTAACTGCTCTTGTTGCCACTGATTAATCATCACCCCATCAAGGGACACGTTGCGCGGATCTAAGCCTTCAAGTTCGACTCGAGTGAGGTTACAGCCGCTAAGCTCAAAACTGCCCCATTGTTCGGCCGAGAATTCGCCACCACTTAAATCGGCACCTTTCATTGAAGCACCTGTTAGATTGGCGCCTCGCCAGCGGTTATCGAACAGCTCACACTCCTCTAGTAGCGCACTGTTTAAGTCGGCATAGGCTAAGTTACAGGCAGTGATGTAAGCAGAGCAAAAATAGCTTTTGGCGGTGATGTAATTGGCAAAGCTCGCGCGGCTAAAATCACTGCCCTGAAGATTGCATTCACGCATTTCAATGCCATAGCAGCGAGCACCTTTGAATAGCGCCATACTCAAATTACAATGTTTAAAACTGGCGCTGGTGAGTGTGGCGTAGCTAAAGTCGCAGCCATCTTCTTCACCCTGCAGCACAAACTTACAGTGGCTAAAACAGGCGTCGGTTAAGTCTGCATGGTTAAAGCGGCAGTGATGAAATTCACAATGCTTAAAATGTGCATCTCGTAGGTCTTGGTCGCTAAAATCTTCATGGCTAAAAATCTGCTTTGAAGCTTGCATTATCGTCCTCGATTACTCGCCAGTAGTAGTGTTAGGCATTAGTTCTGGCTCAGATATACGGCGCGCCAGAATATAGCAAGCTACGCCCATAATGGCATTGGTGATAGGTAGCGCTAATAATAGACCTTTCACACCTCCTAAATAGGAGCCTAAGGCCGCCAAGGGCAGCATGATTAAAAATAGACGGCAGACATTTAAGACCAGTGAACTCATTGGCCTGTGATAAGCGTTCAATGATGTTGCCACTAAAATCACAATCCCCAACGGCCCATACGCAGCAGGCAATACTAAGATGTAAAAGCTTAACCACTCTATGACTTGGGGGTCGCTACTAAATAGTCGTGCTAACGGCTCGGCGACAAAAATGAGTGGCAGGTACAGCAGGGTTTGAAATATCAACACAAACTTGAGCGATAACAGCAGTGCGTCTCGGGCGCGAGTTGTTTGCCCTGCACCAAGATTTTGCGCCACAAAAGGCACTAGGCTTGATGATAACGCCATGACTGCAATCAGCATTACCGACTCTAAGCGAGTGCCTGCACCAAAGGCCGCCACCGCACTGTGGTCAATACGCGCCAGCATCGCCATTATCATCGCGTTCGCCACTGGGTTGAGCAGGTTCATTAGTGCAGCGGGTTGAGCGATATGCGCTAATTGCTTCCAGTTGCACCTAAGTCTGGCAATATTGAACTCGGCAAACTCGACCAGATGGCGTTTGAAAATTAATAGATGAGTGGATAGCGACAGTGCCACTATCCAAGAGATCACCGTGGCAATCGCGGCTCCTTGGATCTCAAGTCGAGGGAACGGCCCGATACCAAAGATAAGTAGCGGATCTAAAATTAGGTTTATCAATGCTGCTAGCATCATAATTTTTGCGGGGGAACGAGTATCGCCAGTGGCACGCAGCCCTTGATTACCCACCATTAACAGCACCAGTAATGGCGCGCCTAAATACCAAGTAAACATGTAGTCATGGATCAACGGCAAGCTGCTTTGGTTTGCACCTAACAAACTAAACAAGGGATCAATAAACAAGCTGCCAAATAGCGATATTAACGCGGTGATCAAAAAGGTGAGCAGCAAGGCGTCATGCAAAAACACTTTGGCTTTATCAGCATGCCCGCCACCGATTAAACGCCCTAAATTGGTTGATACACCTGCGCCAATGCCGATAGCGATGCTTGAAATAATCAGCGTCACAGGAAAAGTAAAGCTGATAGCTGCCAGCGCTTCAGTGCCCAACTGGCTGATAAAAAAAGTGTCAACGAGGCTGAACCCAAGAATGGTTAGAATACCAATCAGGTTTGGGAGGCTCATATTTAGCAGTACACGACCAATTGGCTGTGTAAGCAGCCCGTGTCTGTCTTTCATGGGGAAGTCTTGCCTAGTCTTTGCTCGGAGGCGAATTCTATCAGGATTGGCTCGACATTTATAAATCAGAGTCAAAAAAAACCGATTTATTTTGTAAATGGGGCTTGGAACTGGCGACCTTTACCCCCATATCTCGAACATCAAATGATTTTTGCGGTTCACTAAGGTGAAATCAGCCAAAGTCGTTACTATCTTTAATAGCCAGCAATAAGCGTTGGCGACAAAATAATAGGAGCATCCATCGATGAATATTCGCCCATTACATGATCGTGTCATTGTTAAACGTTCAGAAGTTGAATCAAAGTCAGCTGGTGGCATCGTACTAACGGGTAGTGCTGCTGAGCAATCTAGCCGCGGTGAAGTTTTAGCTGTAGGTAATGGACGCATTCTTGAAAACGGTAGCGTAATGGCGCTAGACGTTAAAGTTGGCGACATCGTGATCTTCAACGAAGGTTACGGCGTGAAAAAAGAAAAGATTGATGGTGAAGAAGTACTGATCTTATCTGAATCAGACTTGATGGCAGTTGTTGGGTAAACCACACTCTCGCCACATAGATAGACCATGATCACCGTTGATGGCTGGCTAAGCCACATCAGCGGAACGAAAAGAATTTAAAGGATAATAAACATGTCAGCTAAAGAAGTATTATTTGGAAACGACGCTCGCGTAAAAATGCTTGCCGGCGTAAACGTACTCGCAAACGCAGTTAAAGTTACTTTAGGCCCAAAAGGTCGTAACGTTGTACTAGACAAAAGCTTTGGTGCTCCACTTATCACTAAAGATGGTGTTTCAGTGGCGAAAGAGATCGAACTTGAAGACAAGTTTGAGAACATGGGCGCACAAATGGTTAAAGAAGTTGCTTCTAAAGCCAACGATGCTGCTGGTGACGGTACCACTACTGCAACAGTTCTTGCTCAATCTATCGTCACTGAAGGTCTTAAAGCGGTTGCTGCTGGCATGAACCCAATGGATCTTAAGCGCGGTATCGACAAAGCGGTTATCGCTGCAGTTGCTGAACTTAAAAATCTTTCTCAAGAGTGTAGCGACACTAAAGCTATCGCTCAGGTAGGTACAATCTCAGCTAACTCTGACGAAACTATCGGTGAAATCATCGCAACTGCGATGGAGCGCGTTGGTAAAGAAGGCGTTATCACTGTAGAAGAAGGCCAAGCACTAGAAAACGAATTAGACGTTGTTGAAGGTATGCAGTTCGACCGTGGTTACCTATCACCATACTTCATCAACAAGCCAGAGACTGGCAGTGTTGAACTAGAAACGCCATTCATCCTATTGGTTGATAAGAAAGTATCAAACATTCGTGAATTGCTGCCTATCCTTGAAGGTCTAGCTAAAACAGGTAAGCCACTGCTTATCGTTGCAGAAGACGTTGAAGGCGAAGCATTAGCAACATTGGTTGTGAACAACATGCGTGGCATCGTTAAAGTTGCTGCTGTTAAAGCCCCAGGTTTTGGCGACCGTCGTAAAGCAATGCTACAAGATATCGCAATCCTAACTGGCGGTACCGTTATTGCTGAAGAGATTGGTCTAGAGCTTGAAAAAGCCACTCTAGAAGATCTAGGTACAGCTAAGCGTGTTGTTATCACTAAAGATGACACAACTATTATCGACGGTACGGGTGAAGAGACACAAATCAAAGCACGTGTTTCTCAAATCAAGATCCAAGCTGAAGAATCAACCTCAGACTACGACAAAGAAAAACTTCAAGAGCGTATGGCTAAACTTGCTGGCGGCGTAGCCGTAATCAAGGTTGGCGCAGCAACAGAAGTTGAAATGAAAGAGAAGAAAGCTCGCGTAGAAGATGCGCTACACGCAACTCGTGCAGCGGTTGAAGAAGGTGTGGTTGCTGGCGGTGGTGTTGCACTAGTACGCGTAGCAAGCAAAATCGGTGAAGTTGAAGTTATCAACGAAGACCAGAAGCACGGTGTAGTTATCGCACTACGTGCAATGGAAGCACCACTACGTCAAATCGCGACTAACGCGGGCGAAGAAGGTTCAGTGGTTGCTAACAATGTTAAGAACGGCACGGGTAACTACGGTTACAATGCTGGTAACGACACTTACGGCGACATGCTAGAGATGGGTATTCTTGACCCAACTAAAGTAACCCGTAGCGCGCTACAGTTTGCTTCTTCAATTGCTGGTCTAATGATCACCACTGAAGCAATGGTTGGCGAGATTCCACAAGATGCAGCTGGTGCGCCTGATATGGGCGGCATGGGTGGTATGGGTGGAATGGGCGGTATGGGCGGCATGATGTAATTTTACTGGTCTAAATCGGTGATAACTGCGTTGCTGCTCGCTCGTGTAGGTGAACTACACGTCGCTCACAGCGCCTTGTTCTAACCCGATTTATCCTACGTAAAATACGTTGCTGGTCTGAAGCTTAAAAGCTAAAACCACTTCTTGTAAAAGAATAAAAAGCCTCGATACTTAACGGTATTGGGGCTTTTTTGTTTAAGGATGGACTTATCCCCGCTGTATATGGGTGTATTTGTGGGGAATTTGTGTCTGGAGCAAGAGCTTTTGCATGTTCTAAGTCTTAAGTGTAGGAGCGGCTTTAGCCGCGAAGCTCTTACTTTTTGACTGCTGAAAACTGAATCAGCGAAAGATATGCCTGTCCTTTCTTTTTTTGAAAACTGAATCAGCGAAAGATATGCCTGTCCTTTCTTTTTGTTCATAAATCCCCAACTTGCTAAAAACTCAGCTACCGCTAAAAACCATTGAAAACACAGAGTAAGTTAGGCTAGCATGCTTTAACAGCTCATAAAAACAGCACTTGATACTGTGGCACTCATCCCTTTTGCATTTAAAGCCGGTACAGAGACACTTGTCGATATCAGCGAAGTCCCTCGTGGCAAAGCTTGTGACTGTGTGTGTCCATCCTGCAATATTCCCTTAATCGCTAGACACTGCACAGAAGATAGGGAAGATCACTTCGCTCACGACCCTGCCTATAAAGATCATAAAGACTATATAGAGTGCGATTTTTCGCTGCATGTCGCGATGAGGTTAATGCTAAAACAACTGTTAGCCGCCTCTACAGAGATAGCTTTACCTGATCACAGCATTAAAGATCCGTACACTAAAAAAATGTTAGACGTCACGCAGGCCCAAACCTTAACGTACCAGAGCATTGCAATAGAGCAGGCAGGGTTTGATGCAGTGATAAGTAAAGATAACTATCAACTAGGGATCTTCATTAGCTATCACCCTGGTAGAAGCAGCATTCCGGAAGCAAGCGGCAATATCAAAGGTATAGTGCAACTAGACATCACTCACATTGAGCATATAAAGCAAAAAAGTCAGGTATTAAACAGCAAGAAGTTTTTAGACTCACTGATAGCAGAGCAATCCGAGATTAAAAGTTGGTACTGGCACGCAAATCAGGAAGCTTGCCTTAACGCCTGTAAACGAGAGCATCTACAACAAGAAGCCAGGAAAAACGAACTACTGAACAGTGACAACCAGTATTACAGCGATACCGTTAAACGGCGGGCAAAAAAATATCAAGAAAATACAGCAAACATGATTAAAACAGCAGGAACTAAAACGGTATACCGCTGCTATACATGCCGTATAGATTATCCAAAGACAAACGCCACCAATACCTGCCCAGTCTGTGAGCATGAGCTATGGCAGACAGAAACGCCGGTTTATATAAATTAATAAGACAATAAAAATGTATAACAATTGATATACACAAACAGGGGTTATTACTTATATGAGCTGCAATCAACTTTGTACCATTATCAACAACTCTATTTGTATGAACCTGTGTGCGATGGGATTGGAGCCTAGCAGCTATCGTTTAACTAAACAGGGGAATTACTGGTTACTGCAACATTCACAGCTAAAAGTACCGCTAGCGCGGTTACATGAGTCGGAGTATTTGGCGATTGAGCAGTGGAAAAATCACTTATCCACCCTTGATAAAGTTACAGAATCAAAATATTAAAAAGGATACTCTAGATGGATCTAGACAAGGTATTTATGCTTAAAGCATTGAAGGTAGCTCAGGCAGCTTTGCCTGAATGCCAACCCAATCCCCCTGTAGGTTGCGTTCTCGTTCTAGACGGGCAGGTCATTGCCGAAGGATTCACACAAAAAATTGGTGGCAACCATGCTGAGGTTGAAGCGATTAGTGCTTATGATGGCCCTATGGAAGAAGTGACTGCATATGTCACTCTTGAGCCATGTTCATTTGTTGGAAGAACTCCTGCATGTTCTTCTGCAATCATAAAATCAGGTATTAAGAGAGTTGTAGTTGCTATTCTAGACCCAGATGAGAGGAACAACGGAAAGGGTCTTTATGCTCTAGAGAAAGAAGGCATAAAAGTGGATATTGGTGTCGCTTCAAGAGAAGTTAGTGAGTTTTTGCATTCTTACCTTGGAAAATCATAATTAAGCTCGATGCGATAACGCTGATATATTACACGCTTATGCCCCTTTATTAGCTTCAGCTAATGAGCCACGCCGATGAACAACAAGCCCATAGCCCTAGCTTTACTAATCGATAAGTGACAGTTACTGCAACAATACCCATGCACACTTTGTAATTCCCCATGCTCGTTTATCCAACATTATTCTGGTAGAGTGCTTATTAATTAATAGCTTTACTTTAGTAAGGCTTAAACAATAGGTTTGTTAAAAGTGCATGCGCGATTTGCCAGATATACGCGCATGCGCACTATACAAATGTAAGTGTTTAAGGTGGTCTCGTGCGATTTGGATGGTTATTTTTATTCTGTTTATTTACCTTTAGCTCGTTGGCGGAGACTAGCTTCGTAAAAGTAAAAAGTTATGACGTTGAGTACGAAGTGAAAGGGAGTGGTAGAGATATCATTTTGTTAGAATCTGGCGGGCAGGCGGGTTTATCTGATTGGGATCCTATCTTTGAAAGCTTAACTACGAAAGCAAAAGTCATTCGTTACTCTAGGGTTGGTAATGGTGGTTCTGAAAAACTCAAAAAGAACTATACCTCTGAGGAGTATGCACAAGAAGCAGCTTTACTGCTTGATGCATTAGATATCGAAAAACCAGTTGTTTATGTTGCTCATTCCTATGGTGCATACATCGCAAGAAGATTTGCATTTTTGTTTCCTGAAAAAGTTTCTGCTTTAATGCTAATTGAGCCTGCTTCCGAACATGATGTTGATATCATGCGCCAAATTGATTTGGAGAAAGCTGAAAAAGAAATAGCTCAAATTAAATTAGATGACCTTTCGAATGGCATGTCAAATCAATATTTAGACTTTTGGTCAAAACGACCATTACCTGATTATCCTCAAATTGCAGATATTCCGGTAACAGTTATTGCATCTACGAAAAAAATTGCTGAGCCATCAGTGTTACTTTTCACTGTTCAGGGGCGGAAATGTGGGGGGAACTACACTCAGATTGGGTAAAAAAATTTCCTCAAGGGAAAGCAGTTTTAACAGAAAAAAGTTATCACTATCCACAAAATGATGAGCCTAAAATGGTAGTTGCGGAAATATTTGAGCTTCTGTCGCGTATTAAACACTAATGGAGTAACACATTTCTGCCCCTTTATCACTTTCTACGAAAAAAAACTATATCTCACTCAGCTCAATGTGCCATAGAAAAAGTTATCCAAATAACGATAGGGAGAAGGCTTCTAAAAGCGTGATTTAGTCACAAAGTGATACTTAACAGGCTTTTGGTATAATAATTTTTATAGAACTTTAATAAGCCTTTGATTATTAAAGAGTCATAATTGTATGTTTTCAGTTAAACGACTATATTGGCCTGATTGAAAACCAAAAATAAGGATATTCGCATTCCATGAAAAATCTCATAATTATATTAACCATTACTCTATTAGCAGCATGTGCATCGACTAAGATTAATTATGCTCAAGAAGCATCAAAAATTGAGTTAGGGATGACAAAACAACAGGTTATATCGTTACTTGGAACACCTAAAAAGACTTCATTAAGAAAGCGGAATGATTCAGTAATTGAAGAAATGTCTTATTGGTCTGAAAAATCTATTGGATTTAGCACTTTTGATAATGAAATGATGGCAGACGATAGAGTTATGGTCGTTGTTATTGATGGAAAAGTAACCGAGTATGGCGATCTTATCATGAATATGAATCGTGCCATGGAAAAAGCAATGGATAACAATCTTGAAATGATGAAAGCAATGCCTCAGGCAGAAGTCAAAGTTACAGTAGAATCAAACTAACTAAACTATCCCATTACTTAGATTTTTTCGAGCTTGTTTGATTCTGTTAATCATTGTGTCTTTCTCGCTTATTGACACAATGAATTATGTCCAAATAGCTTTGTTAACTTTTTTACTCCCAATAAAAATACATAGACAGCCATAGTTAATGGCATCAATCGCGACCTCCTACTATGCTTGATTTGAGCATTGAACAAGGAGGTTGGCATGCCACGCCCAAGACGAACCCTCATTAGTATCGAAGACACCCCCTATTATCACTGTTGTAGCCGTGTTGTTCGGCGCGCCTTCCTGTGTGGTGATGATAAATACACGGGTAAGAATTACGACCATCGCAGAGGCTGGGTTGAAGCGCAAATATTGAAGTTAACAGACGTGTTCGCGATTGATGTCGCAGCTTACGCAGTGATGAGTAATCATTTGCATGTCGTACTTTATATCGACATAGAAACAGTGAATAACTGGTCAGATAGAGAGGTGGTTGAGCAATGGCATAAACTGTTTAATGGCACAGCGCTGACGCAAAGGTTTGTTGAAGGTAAAGTGATTGAAGAATGTATGGTCGCACAACTTAAACATCTTATTGCAACTTACCGCTCAAGACTCAGCGATATTAGCTGGTTTATGCGGTGTCTCAATGAACCGATTGCCAGGCAAGCGAATCATGAAGATAACTGCAGTGGACATTTCTGGGAAGGGCGTTTTAAATCGCAAGCGTTACTTGATGAAGCTGCGGTGCTGGCCTGCATGGCTTACGTTGAGCTCAACCCGATCCGAGCCAAAATGGCCAATACGCCAGAAACTTCAGATCACACCAGTTTGCAACTGCGTGTTAAAGCGGCATTAAACGGTAAACAACCCACAAACTTAATGCCATTTATTGGCAACGAGCATCAACATCAACCTAAAGGCATCGCATTTAGCCTGAATGATTATCTTGAATTGGTTGATGAAACAGGCCGAATTATTCGTGACGATAAGCGAGGATCAATATCTGCGAATGCACAAAAGATATTACATCGACTGAATATACCGACTGCCAACTGGCTGAAAATAACCACTGAATTTGGCAGTCTTTTTCACGGCCCTGTAGGAACGTTGCAGGAGCTAAGCAGCTACTACGAACATCTAGATAAAAAGCGACGGTATTTTTCGAGCAGTAGCCAGTACCTGCAATAAGGTTAGATTCAATCTCAAACCTCTAAAGCTGCTTTCTTTGAAATTCAAAAGAGCTGAAACTCCGCGCCTGTAAATCAACAATTTCACGACAATTCAGTCATTTCATACTCTTTAAACCAGATCTAGCCTCTTCTAAAGCATCAACAGCATACTCGACATCGTTATCGTCTTAATATTCCGTCATTTTCTTCGTATGTAATTGATTAAGAGTGGGTGGCTCATCTATTTTCGAGAGTGGGTGGCTCATCTATTTTCGATTCTGTCAGTGATTTGAAGCCGATACCACGTTCTTCCAAATCATTGATGATGTCGACCAAGTTCTTCAGGGAGCGTCCCAGACGGTCAAGTCGCCACACAACAAGCGTATCGTTGGGTCTTAATGATTTGAGTGTTGCTTCGAGTTCGGGTCGGTGTCGTTTGGCACCTGACATGGTCTCAGTGTAGATGGTTTGGCACCCAACTTGAGTCAGGGTATCGAGTTGTAAGTCGTGATTTTGTTCGTGTGTTGATATTCTGGCATAACCAATTAGCATGTAATCTCCTTGTGTACAGTAACTCAAGCGTATACTGAACATTGATAACTTTACAAGTTTCTTTACAGATTATCGGCTGTTTTGACCATGATTAGCCATAATGATGACAATGGTTCATAAACGACGGTTTTCTTTACACGGTGATGATGGATAGGAGGTTGGGCCGGATCCCGCAGGGATACGGCCAGCAATAGCCCGTATAAATTTAAAAGCCACACTCTTTTTTTAAATAACTTTTGAGTTTGTGATACTCAGTTGAAATACCAGTTTCAATGCTCATGCCGTTTCTTTCAGCTTGAAGTCCTGCCCAGAAGACATAAAACTTATGAAGGTCTCTTTCAAAGATTCCCAGACATTGAAATTGTATTCCTAGTTTTGAATTTGAGTCGAGGCCCCAAGTGTTTATCAGGTATTGGTCAAGGTCGTACAGACGCTCTTCTATGTCACTGTCAGGGGTGTAACCATTGAGTGCCTCTCGGCTCTTTCCTAGGCCATAGTATTTCGAAAATCGTTTTATAAACTTTGGAGGCAACATTCTGTTTAACTCCATAGCAGCTTCTCGCAACCCTTTTGGTTTCCAGTATTCACCATCCCTTACTTTTGGCGTAACCATCAATGTAGCAAACAACCCAGAATAATTACTGATAGTACTTTTCGCTGTTGATGAACTATCTGCAACGATTATTCTAGGCGACGCCTTCGGTAATGACTCTAAAGTCCTCTGGTAATCTTCGGCCATTGCACACCCCGTAGAAACAAACATAATAGACAAACATGTTACTTTTATAATGTTTAGCATTATTCAATCCTTAATTTGACGAACCGTATGGGGCCATACATGATGAGCTTCCTGAACATATCGACTTGCCTTTCGCTCCCCATCTCTTTCTGGTTCTCTTGGCGATTGACTTATTGATGAACCTGACATCCCCCTTAGGTGTTCGGACATAATATCCGGGGGTTGAGTCGCTTAGAACTGCTTAAAAAATAAAGCCAGCCATTCTTAATCAATAACATAGCAACATTCGTGACAGCAAACAATTATGAGGCTCAACTAAAGAAGGAACTTATGAAATGTTCAATAAGGAAACGTCGATAAATACTAAATATTAAGCAAAAACATAGATATGGATGAGATGACAGACATGGGTAATCCCCACGAATGATTTGGGGGGGGAATGTGTGCTTAAGGTGAGGTTGCTCTCTAGCGCTAGTGTATAAATTGGCAGCTATTTGAAAAATGCCGCCGCCGTTTATCTAAATGTTCACAATAGACACTCAGCGCTTGCAGTGTTCCCACTGGTCCATGGAATAACTGGCCAAATTCGGTGATAATCTTCACCCAGTTCGCGACAGGTATATTCAGCCGAGTGAGGATGCTTTTTGTACTCGCAGAAATGGCTCCACGTTTGTCATCACGGATAACTCGGCCTGTTTCATCAACCAGTATTAAGTAGTCTTTTAGTGAGAAAGTCATGCCTTTGGGCTGGTGTGCTCGTTCGTTACCAATGAAAGGTAAGAGTTGCTTGGGCTGCTCACCTTTCAGCGCAGCTTTGACTCTTAGCTTAATACTAGTAAAGTCTGATTGCTCTGGAGTGTTCGCTATTTTGGCGCGTATAGGGTTGAGTTCCACATACGCCATACAAGCCAGAACTGCCGCTTCATCTAACAATGCTTGAGACTTGAAACGCCCTTCCCAGAAGTGCCCGGTGCAGTTATCTTCAAGATTAGCTTGCCTGGCGATAGGTTCATTGAGGCACCTCATAAACCAGCTGATATCACTGAGCCTTGAACGGTAAGTGGCAATAAGGTGTTTGAGTTGAACCACTAAATGTTCATCGATGACTTCACCTTTAGCGAATTTTTGCGTTAACGTCGTGCCGTTAAACAGTTTATGCCATTGCTCAACAACCTCTCTATCTGACCATGAGTTTACTTGCTCTATATCAATATAAAGCACCACATGCAAATGATTACTCATCACGGCATAAGCAGCTACATCAATAGCAAACACCTCGCTTAGCTTGATGAGCTGTTCTTCAACCCAACCACGGCGATGGTCGTAGTTTTTACCTGTGTATTTATCATCCCCACACAAAAAGGCGC
>NZ_JBFRMK010000063.1:0-287 GCF_041470405.1 Shewanella sp. 10N.286.45.A1 | reverse complement strand
AAATGCCGTCGTCGCTTGTTGAGGTGTTCACAGTAACGGTTGAATTCCTCCAATGTACCAACAGGGCCGTGAAACAGTTGACCGAACTCTGCGACAATTTTGAGCCAATTTGCTGTTGGGATACTAAGCCGAGTGAGGATGTTTTCAGTACTTGCAGAGATTGCTATATAGCCAGCCATTGTTAATCAGTAACATAGCAACATTCATGCTGCAGGCAATGCTGAGTCTTAGTTAAAGTTGGAACTTAAGAAGTGTTCGGTAAGAAAGCGCTAGTAAACGCTAAATAT
>NZ_JBFRMK010000062.1:952-13855 GCF_041470405.1 Shewanella sp. 10N.286.45.A1 | reverse complement strand
TCAAAGGTGCTGATAGTGGCGTTCCATCTGTGCTTTCAAGAGGTGGTAACCAAATTGGGGGTCCCTCTATAAAGGTTAATGCTACTATGGTATTAGTGACCGTTGTTAGCTCCGTTGCGCCACCAAATAATTGCTGCACCGCCTCACATTCTTTAAGTGTTAACGCTAAACGGTGGGCAAGAATTGACTTACTCCATTGCTGGCTTATTGAACGAGTTAAAGTCATTACTATCCTCTATCGATAATGCTTGCGTAGCCTTGATTAAATTTAGTGACTGCCACAATGATGGTGCTATTTCTTTAGTGATTATTGTAACAACAGCGTGCTGATTCCGATGTGCTCCGCGCAACAAATTTAGAATAGGGCAAACCGTTAAAGTCATAAATATGATGAAGCTAATTGAGAGGGACGGGTAGCTGTCGCACTTTTAAGCGGGTATCATCAATTTTTCCCACTACTTGCATGGCACTGTTTTCATCGCTTGCCACACTCTCCCAATTGAGTTGCCAGTCAGCCTTTAACGCCTCCGCCGCTGTTTGAATGTCGGGTTCGGTAACCACACTTAAATCTGCGATAAGATTGACTTTAATCCAACCTTTACGAGGACTACCTTGGATTACGTCTTGATCATAATGTGCCGCGTAAATAATAGACTCTAGCTCTGAAAGTTGGAGCAACAGCTCGAAGCTTGCTGAGCGAACATTGTTGTATTCGGTGATCTCCATGCGCCACACGTTATAGCTAAAACCTACCAAAGCAAACAACATACTGAACACTGCTGTCAGTTGAAACACATTGATGGTCTCTGTGCCCGAGATAGATATTTTCATTGGTGCAGCCTCAAAGATTATCCTAAGTTAACTTTAGACAAAGACACTGCAGAGCAACAATAAATTTCGTTTTTTCAGTTGAGCGTTGGTAGTTGTGCCACTTTTAGCATTACTTAGTAAAAGTTTAAGATACAAAAATTATCGCTAAAGACTTTACTCGAACGCATATGTTACGCGGGGAATGGAGGAGATTGTTACTCACTTATTGAACAATTTGGTTTTTGTGTTGATTGAGCTAAATTGCAGCTCAAAATGAGCTGCAATTTAGTCTTTGAATGTAGCGCTTAAACGCTCATTTCGGGCACATGCTCTGGCACAATCAACTTGCCAGCTGTTTTAGAAACTATCTCCTCAACGGATACACCTGGTGCTCGTTCTAATAGATGGAAGGCACCATCTTTGATCTCCATAAAGGCCAAATCGGTTAATACACGTTTGATACAGCCAAAACCTGTCAACGGTAGTTCACATTTGGGCAGCAGCTTAGAGTGACCTTTTTTATCGGCGTGCATCATGGTGACGATAATATTGTCAGCGCCGGCCACTAAATCCATCGCGCCGCCCATGCCTTTAATTAATTTGCCTGGGATCATCCAAGAGGCGATAGAGCCTTGTTCATCGACTTCAAAGGCGCCGAGCACTGTTAAATCGACATGGCCGCCACGGATCATGGCAAAACTCTCTGATGATGAGAAAAACGATGCGCCATCGACTACGGTTACTGTCTGTTTACCCGCATTGATTAAGTCAGCATCTATGGTCTCTTCTGTTGGGAACTCGCCCATACCCAGTAAACCATTTTCTGATTGCAACATTACCTCAATCCCTTCAGGGATATAGTTGGCAACTAATGTTGGAATACCAATGCCTAGGTTAACGTAAAAGCCATCTTGCAGTTCTTTTGCTACACGCTGTGCCAGTTGTTCTCTTGATAATGCCATTGTGTAGCCCCCTTATTTGCTGACGTCAGCATTAGCTTTGACGGTGCGTTGCTCGATGCGTTTCTCGAACTTGCCTTGGATAATGCGGTTAACGTAGATCCCTGGTGTGTGGATATGATCAGGGTCGAGTTCACCAGGCTCTACAATGTGCTCCGCCTCAACAACGGTGATCTTACCTGCGGTGGCCATCATTGGATTAAAGTTGGCGGCGGTTTTACGAAAAACCAGATTACCCATGGTATCGGCTTTCCATGCACGAACTAAGGCAAAGTCAGCTTTTAGTGCTGGTTCTAATACATAATGGCGACCATCAATTTCACGGGTTTCTTTACCCTCGGCGACAGGTGTGCCATATCCGGTTGCAGTGAAGAATGCTGGAATACCGGCGCCGCCGGCTCGAATTTTTTCAGCCAATGTACCTTGAGGAGTCAAGATAACGTTTAGCTCACCAGATAGCATCTGCTGCTCAAACGTGGCGTTCTCGCCAACATAAGAGGCGATCATGGTATCGATTTGACGACTTTTAAGTAACAGTCCTAGACCGAAGTCATCAACACCTGCATTGTTAGATATAGCGGTTAAGCCCGTTACACCGGTTTTTACCATCTCAGCAATTAAGCCTTCTGGAATACCGCATAAGCCAAATCCACCGACCATCACGGTCATGTCGTTGCTTAGACCTGCTAGGGCCTCTTGATAACTTCCGACGACTTTATTGAGCCCTTTATTTAGTCCTGCCATTATTTTTATCTCCTTATTAAGAGGTCTAGCGCGGTAACTTGTAGGGTTGGCTAGCTCTCTAAAAACTGTTTAAGCAACTCGTGACTAAACCGAGATGGCTTGTGCGACTTTTGCACCATTGGTGCGCCCAAGTGCTTGGCTAATTTTGTTACCTGCCTTTGCAAGCTTGTTCAAATCGATGCCGGTTTCAATGCCAAGTCCATGCAGCATATAAACCAGATCTTCAGTGGCTAAATTGCCCGATGCGCCTTTGGCATAAGGGCAGCCACCTAGGCCTGCAACCGATGAGTCAATAACACTCACTCCAGTTTCTAAGCAGGCCAAAATGTTTGCTAATGCTTGACCGTAGGTGTCATGAAAGTGCAGTGCTAGCTGTGAAACCGGTACGACATTGGCAACAGCTTCAACCATTCTACGGGCATTTAGCGCTGTGCCAACGCCAATGGTGTCACCCAATGAAATCTCGTAACAGCCCATTTTGTAAAGTAATTCAGACACTCGCGCGACTTCGCTAACCGCTATGTCACCTTCATAAGGACAGCCCAGCACACAAGAGACATAACCTCGAACACGGATATTATTGGCTTTAGCCAGCTGCATCACGGGTTCAAAGCGTGCGATAGACTCCTCTATTGAGCAGTTAATATTGCGCTGACTAAAGCTTTCAGATGCTGCACCAAAGATGGCAACTTCGTCGCATCCTGCGTCAAGCGCAAGTTCCAAGCCCTTTAGATTTGGTGTTAGCGCGCTGTAGGCAATACCGCTTTGACGCGTGACACCCTTTAGTACGTCCGCTGAATCTGCCATCTGTGGTACCCATTTCGGCGAAACAAAGCTGGCGGCTTCGATACGTTTTACACCAGCGGCTGCTAGATCTTCAATCAAAGTGATTTTATCTGCAGTGGTGACCGGCTTTTCATTTTGCAGGCCGTCACGGGCGCCGACCTCAAATATGCTCACTTTGCTAGGGAAAGAAGCTGACATTGATTACTCCTCTTCGCTGGCTGTAACTTCGGCCAGTAGCATGCCGTCGCTTACGAGCTCTCCGGCGTTAAAGAACAATGCACTGACAACACCGTCAAATGGCGACTCTAAAGATGTAATGTACTCCATCTTGCTTTTACTCCTCTTCGCTGGCTGTAACTTCGGCCAGTAGCATGCCGTCACTTACGAGTTCACCTGCTTTAAAGAAGAATGCACTGACAACACCGTCATTAGGTGACTCGATGGTGTATTCCATCTTCATCGCTTCCATTACCATGATGCCTTGGCCTGCTGTGACTTCGTCGCCCACTGCAACCAGATGAGTCACAATCGTACCGTTCATTGGCGCTTTAAGTTTATCTTCTAAGTTATCCTGCTCTTCAATCACTTCTGACTGAATAGCTTGGTAGTGATAACTGCTTGAGTTGATAAACAGGGTAAAGTCATCACCGACATGGCTAACAGGTACTTTTATCTTGTGGGCGCGACTCTTCATTGACTGGCTATTTACTGCGATTTCAGCGTGAAGCGTCTCGCCAATAAGCTCGCCAGACAATGTGAGTTGAGTATCGTTAATGGCAAGCCGATAAAAGGACTGACTGGCCATTTGTGTTTCCGTTAACTCAAGGTGGTTAACGTGTTGGTCATCATCGAGTAAGGCGACTTGATGCACGCTGGCACTATTGAGTCTAAAACCACTGACCGCGCCCCATGGTGAATAGGGGTCATCACTGTTAATCGCGCAGCGCTTGGCATCTGCTTTACGGGCACAAAGTTGATAAAGGGCCGCTAAGGCCAGTGCTGTTTGGCGCTCATTAGATTGGCTCTTTGCAACATCAGGGCTTAGGCCGTGATCTATGAGTGCTTCACAGTAACGCTCAATAAAATCGGTGCTAAAGTCGGCATTCGCGAAAGCTTTATGCTCAGCAATGTTAGCCAGAAACTCAATGTTGTGCTTTAAACCGCTAATTTGATATGAGGCGAGGGCATGGACTAGGCGTTGCAGAGCACGTGGCCGTGATTCATCCCAAGTAATGAGTTTTGAGATCATCGGGTCGTAAAAGTTACTAATGACATCATTTTCACGTACCCCTGAGTCGATACGTACATATTGACTCTGCTCAGGCTCTCGTAAAAAGTTAAGCTTACCACTGGCTGGCAGGAAGTCATTTTGAGGGTCTTCAGCGTATATACGCACTTCAAACGCATGGCCGTGTATACGCACTTCATCTTGTGCTAGTGGCAGTTTACAGCCGCTAGCCACCATTAACTGCCATTTAACCAAGTCTTGCCCAGTGACTAATTCAGTGACCGGATGCTCCACCTGTAGACGCGTATTCATCTCCATAAAGTAGAAGCTACCATCGGTATCAAGCAAAAACTCAACAGTGCCTGCGCCTTCATAATTAATGGCTTTGGCTGCTGCAACGGCTGCTTCGCCCATACTGATCCGCAGTGCGTCACTGAGTCCAGGCGCTGGCGCCTCTTCAACCACTTTTTGATGGCGACGCTGGATAGAGCAATCTCTATCGGACAGATAGATACAATTGCCAAAGCTGTCAGCAAACACTTGTACTTCTACATGGCGTGGTTGGCGTAAGTAGCGCTCCATCAGCAGTTTATCGTTACCAAATGAGCTTATTGCTTCTCGTCTGGCCGACTGAATCGCTTCTAATACTTCAGCACTGCTCTCAACAATACGCATGCCTTTGCCGCCACCGCCATAGGCCGCTTTGATGAGCAGTGGAAAGCCCATCGCATTGGCTTCGCTGACCAATACGTCATCATCTTGAACATCACCATGGTAGCCCGGAACCAGCGGCACATTAGCGGCGCCCATGATCTCTTTGGCTGCACTTTTACTACCCATCGAGTCAATCGCCGCGGCGCTAGGGCCAACAAAAGCGATACCGCTTTGTTCACACTTAAAAGCAAATTCGGCATTTTCTGACAGAAAACCGTAACCGGGGTGAACGGCTTGCGCACCAGATTTTTTAGCGATCTCAATGATCAAGTCGCCTTTGAGGTATGAGTCTGCTGGCGCGCTGCCACCTAAGTAGAATGACTCATCGGCCATCGCCACGTGACGAGCGTCGATATCAGCGTCGGAATAAAGCGCAACGGTGCGAACACCCATCGCCTGCGCAGTTTTGATAATACGGCAGGCAATTTCACCACGGTTGGCAATTAGCAATTTAGTAAACATATTATTTGGCTCCTGGCGCGCTAGCAGTATTGTTTTTATCGACTGGACTTTGAGTCACTGAGCCATTGGCAGTTGAGCTATTAGCAATCGTCCAGTCAGGGCTGCGCTTGTCAAAGAATGCGTTCAGACCTTCTTGGCCCTCTTTTGATACTCGAATACTGGCGATGCGCTCGCTAGTGTAATCGAGTGTTGCTTGATCAATCACGCCGCTCTCAAGGGTTGAAAGCAGGCTTTTTGCCCATGCCATACCTTGTGGGCTATTAGCCAGAAGCGCCGCTATAATAGGCGCCGCCGCACTGTCAAGCTCGTCACTGACTTCGTGAATGATCTGTAGCTCAAGCGCTTTTTGTACATCAAACCGTTCTGCTGTCAGCATGTAACGACGGGCGGCACGTTGGCCCATAGCGCGAGTGACATAAGGGCTAATGACCGCTGGAATGAGCCCAAGTTTAACTTCACTTAGGCAAAAGCTTGCACGCTCATTGGCAAGGGCGATATCGCAGCAACAGATAAGCCCGAGTGCGCCTCCAAAAGCGGCGCCTTGTACTTGTGCAATCGTCGGTTTTGGAAACTTGTCCAGTACCGACATCAACTTTGCTAGCTCATTGGCATCGGTGAGGTTCTGTTCAAAGTCCATCTGCGCTTGTTTACGCATCCAGTTGAGATCGGCGCCAGCGCTGAAATTGTTACCGTTAGCTTTTAGTACCAACACTTGGCATTGCGAGTTATCAGCAAAGTGCGCTAGCACTTTTATCATCTCGCTTATCATCACCTCGTCAAAAGCGTTGTGCTTTTCTGGGCGGTTAAGAATAAGCTCTGCGACACCCTCTTTAAGGGCGCAACTAACAAAAGTTAACTGTTCGCTAAGCGCATTGGTTGTTATTTGTTGCGTTTGATTCGTCATTGTTAAGCTTCCAAAGTGAGTGAATGGCAATGGATGACCATTACATGCGGAACACACCAAATTTAGTCTCTTCTACGGGCGCATTAAGCGCAGCAGAAAGGGCTAAACCAACAACGTCTCGGGTTTGTGCTGGGTCAATAATGCCGTCATCCCATAGTCGTGCACTGGCATGGTACGGATGACCCTCTTTGTCGTACTGTTCAACAATAGGCTTACGGAAATTTTGTTCATCTTCATCTGACCAGTCAACGCCTTTGCGCTTTAATCCATCGCGCTTAACAGTGGCTAAAACGCCAGCAGCCTGTTCGCCACCCATGACTGAAATACGAGCGTTTGGCCACATCCACATCATGGTTGGGTCAAAGGCGCGACCACACATGCCGTAGTTACCTGCGCCGTAGCTGCCACCAATAATAACGGTGAATTTAGGCACATTGGCACATGAAACTGCGGTAACCATTTTAGCGCCATGCTTGGCGATGCCTTCATGTTCGTACTTTTTACCCACCATAAAGCCAGTAATGTTTTGTAAGAACAGCAACGGAATTTTGCGCTGACAACACAGCTCAATAAAGTGCGCGCCTTTTTGCGCCGACTCAGAGAACAAGATGCCGTTATTGGCGACAATGCCGACTGGATAGCCATGAATGCGGGCAAAGCCACACACTAAAGTGCTACCGTAATTGGCTTTGAATTCGTCAAAATCAGAGTCATCAACCACACGGGCAATCACTTCTTTTACATCGAAAGGCTTTTTAAGATCGGTACCGACGATGCCGTACAGTTCGCTTATATCGAACTTAGGCGGTTTAACTGGGCTTAGCTGTGCTTCAATCTGTTTTTGATGATTAAGACGGGTCACTGATTGACGCGCAAGTTCTAATGCGTGCTCATCGTTTTGCGCCATATGATCTACTACACCTGAAATTTTAGTGTGTACTTCCGCGCCGCCGAGCTCTTCTGCTGTGACCTCTTCACCTGTGGCCGCTTTCACAAGAGGCGGGCCAGCAAGAAAGATAGTGCCTTGCTCTTTGACGATAATCGACTCATCTGCCATCGCAGGTACATAAGCACCACCTGCGGTACAAAGTCCCATCACTACCGCGATTTGTGGAATACCTTTGGCTGACATTTGTGCTTGGTTATAGAAGATCCGGCCAAAGTGGTCTCTGTCTGGAAAGACTTCATCTTGGCGCGGTAAGTTAGCGCCGCCTGAATCGACAAGGTAGATACAAGGCAGGTGACAACGGCTGGCAATTTCTTGGGCGCGAATGTGCTTCTTTACCGTGACAGGGTAGTAGGTGCCGCCTTTTACCGTGGCATCGTTGGCAATGATCATACACTCAACACCACTGACTCGGCCTATACCAGCAATAACACCCGCGGCAGGTACGACATCTTCATACAGTTCATAAGCGGCAAATTGCGAGATCTCTAAAAACGGCGAGCCTGGATCGAGCAGTTTTTCAACGCGCTGACGCGGTAGGAGTTTGCCTCGAGACAGATGGCGTTCTCGAGCAACGTCACCGCCACCGAGTTCAATCTGTTGCAGTTTAGATTTAAGATCATCAACGACTTCAGCCATATCATCGAACTTGGCTTTGAATTCATCGCTGCGGGCATTAATACGACTGCTTAGTTGAGTCACAATTTCAATCCTTTTGAAGCGGAATAGAGGCCGACGTTAAGGCTGTCTCCCCTGTCCAAATTTGGGCGCTAAAGGCTCGCTAATCGAGCCTTGTTTTTGATGATTTATTTTGGCTTACTTTGATTCGTTAAACAGCTCTCGACCAATCAACATACGGCGGATTTCTGAGGTGCCTGCACCAATTTCATACAGTTTGGCATCACGTAATAAGCGGCCTGCAGCGTACTCATTGACATAACCATTACCACCGAGAAGTTGAATCGCATCCAGTGCCATCTTAGTCGCAAGTTCTGCTGAGTATAAAATGGCGCCTGCGGCATCTTTACGCGTGGTTTCACCACGGTCACAAGACTTGGCAACGTTGTAGATGTACGACTTAGCGGCGTTCATGCCTGTGTACATATCGGCAAGTTTGCCCTGTACTAGCTGGAATTGACCGATAGACTTACCAAATTGCTCACGTTCGTGAATATAAGGCACCACGATATCCATACACGCCGTCATGATCCCAAGCGGGCCACCAGACAGAACGACACGCTCGTAATCAAGGCCACTCATTAATACTTTAACGCCATTGTTTAGGCCGCCAAGAATGTTCTCTTCCGGCACTTCACACTCTTCAAAAACCAGCTCACAGGTGTTTGAACCGCGCATGCCGAGTTTGTCTAGTTTCTGCGCTTGAGTGAAACCTTTAAAACCACGCTCAACGATAAATGCGGTAATACCATGAGCGCCTTTATCAAGATCGGTTTTCGCGTAGATAACATAAGTATGGGCATCTGGACCATTGGTGATCCACATCTTATTGCCGTTAAGAATGTATCTATCGCCCTCTTTGCGGGCATGCAGTTTCATTGACACAACATCTGAACCTGCATTGGGCTCACTCATCGCTAACGCACCAATATGCTCACCAGTAATGAGCTTGGGTAGGTATTTGGCTTTTTGCTCACTATTACCATTGCGGTTAATTTGGTTAACACACAGGTTTGAGTGAGCGCCGTAACTTAAACCGATAGAGGCGGATGCGCGTGAAATCTCTTCCATAGCAACAACGTGGGCAAGGTAACCCATGCCTGCACCGCCGTACTCTTCTGATACGGTGACACCCAATAAGCCCATGTCGCCCAATACTGGCCAAAGCTCATTAGGAAAGGCGTTATCAAGATCAGTTTTTGCCGCGATAGGGGCAATTTCATTGGCAGCAAAACCTTGTATGGCATCGCGTAGCATGTCGACATCTTCGCCAAGGCCGAAGTTTAGAGATGAGTAGAGTTGAGTCATGTGCTTGTGTCCTGTCAATTTGTCTATCTATGCGAGTTCACTGATCTGTGTCGTGATACTCAACGGCTTATTATTCTATTGGTGTTATCAATGACTGTTACTGACTAGCTATTATTGGCCAGTGCATCGCGGCATTGCTGCTCCGCGGAATTTAGTTCCATGAGCACGACTTTGATGTCATCCATCTGCTGCTGCAGGGCGACTTTTTTGTCTTCCACCAAGTCGAGCATGGTGTGTAGTTGTGTGCTGCTGTTTTTATCTGCATCGTAAAGCTCGAATAAACGTCTGGTCTCGGCGAGTGAGAAGCCTAAACGCTTACCGCGTAAAATAAGTTTGAGTCTGACTCGATCTTTGAGATTGTAGATGCGAGTTTGGCCACGGCGCTTAGGTTTAAGCAGTCCTTGGTCTTCATAAAAACGAATACTACGAGTCGTGATATCAAACTCTTTTGATAGATCACTAATAGAGTATGTCGTTTGGGGTAACTGGTTGTCTGACATTAATAACACCATATTTATTAACTTTTCTTGCACCATATATGAAGTTTACGTAAAGGTAAAGTTTGAGGTGGGTCACAAACAATATTTTCATGTCAATTGTGCGTGCCAAACTCACATGTTTAGATAGACAAACGTTTGATTCCTCAATTGAGGTTTCGAGATTAAAATTATGTTTAACAATGGTTTATTCAGTTTGCCAACTCTTAACTAGTGTTGGTTTAGAGAGTTTTCCTTACTCATTCTAAGGTCTAATGGGGATTTTTTGTGCAGCGGAGCATAATGCTTCAAAGGACAATAATCATTGAAATGTAGTCGTGATTACGCTCAGATGACGTTAACTGGAGTATGCATAGTGAAACACAAAAACACGCAGTTACATGCAAGTTCAATCTCAGACCCGCAACATTTTTGGGCGCAAGCGGCACAAACTATAGATTGGGTGTCACCATGGGACAAAGTACTCGATGACAGTGAGGCACCTTTCTATCACTGGTTCAAAGGGGCAAAGCTCAATACCTGTTATAACGCAGTCGATAGGCATGTAGAGGCGGGGCGTGGAGCGCAGGTTGCGATTCAGTATGTTAGCCCAGTTACTGATACCGAATATGGAATTACCTATGCAGAGCTGCAAGCTCAAGTTAGCCGCTTAGCTGGCTATATGGACTCTATTGGGGTGAAAAAGGGCGACCGGGTGGTGATCTACATGCCAATGGTGCCCGAAACCGCTTATGCCATGTTGGCCTGTGCCCGCATTGGCGCGATTCACTCAGTGGTCTTTGGTGGCTTTGCTGCTAACGAGTTAGCCACCCGTATTAATGACGCTAAACCTAAACTTATCTTGTCAGCATCATGCGGTATTGAGCCCTCAGGTGTCGTGGCTTATAAACCTTTACTGGATAACGCATTAGAGCAAGCGACTCACAAGGTTGAGCATTGCCTCATCTTAAATCGCAGTCAACTTGAAGCAAGCTTACAAGTTGGCCGAGATGTAGACTGGCAAACTGGCGTGGCAACCGCGCCAAATATTGATTGTGTGGCGTTAGATGCAACCGATCCGCTGTATATTCTTTATACCTCAGGCACCACGGGCCAACCAAAAGGGGTGGTACGTGATAATGGCGGCCATAGTGTGGCGCTCGCATGGTCAATGAAACACATTTATGACATTGAAGCAGGTGATAGCTTTTGGGCGGCATCAGATGTGGGCTGGGTAGTGGGCCACTCATATATAGTGTACGGTCCCTTGCTGGTGGGCGCGACCACCTTAATGTATGAAGGAAAGCCGATTGGCACCCCTGATCCTGGCGCATTTTGGCGCATTATAGCCAAATACAATGTGAAGAGTTTTTTCACCGCCCCCACAGCAATTAGAGCAATTAAACGTGATGATCCTGACGGTGAATACCTCAAGGGTGTTGATCTTTCATGCTTAAAGAATGTGTTCTTAGCGGGTGAACGCTGTGACCCTGATACCTTACATTGGGCCGAGGATAAGCTTAACAAGCCAGTGATCGATCATTGGTGGCAAACTGAAACGGGTTGGCCGGTGGCTGCCAACCTCATGGGTTACGCCCCTGTTGAAGTCAAAGCGGGCTCGCCAGCGTTGGCGGTGCCGGGTTATCAAATCGAGGTGGTTGATGTCATGGGCGAGCAAGTCGCGGCCAATGAGTCTGGTAATGTAGTGATTAAGCTACCACTCCCGCCAGGGACGTTAACCACGCTTTGGCAAAATGAGCAGCGCTATGTGGATAGCTACTTGTCTATGTACCCAGGTTATTACTTAACGGGCGATGCAGGCTATAAAGATGATGATGGTTACCTTTACATTATGAGCCGCATCGATGACATCATTAATGTCGCCGGACATCGCTTATCGACAGGGCGCTTTGAAGAGGTATTGTGTCAGCACGATGCCGTTGCCGAGGCGGCAGTGATTGGCGTTGAAGATGAGCTAAAAGGACAAGTTCCTCTAGGGCTGGTGGTACTCAAAAAAGGTGTCTCGCTGGATGAGCAAGAGTTGAACAAACAGTTGATGGCACTAGTGCGTAAAGAGATAGGACCCGTGGCTGCATTTAGGTTAGTGAGCGCAGTACAAAAGCTGCCTAAAACCCGTTCGGGTAAAATCTTGCGCGGCACCATGCGTAACATCGCCGACAACAAAAAATACAATGTGCCAGCAACCATAGAAGATCCCGCAACCTTAGATATTGTCCGCAATACGCTAACTCGCATGGGATACGCTGACGTCCATGTATAGCGTTTAAACCTAGTGGCTGGAAGTATGGCAGAGATGAACGGCTTCCAGCTATTAACACTAACTCTAAATGTAATTTACCTGTATTGAGCTTTTGCAAGTCGCCGTGAATATATCCCTATAGGCTCCGCTAAATCATCCATGATTTAGCAGCTTGCACAGCCCAATTCTGATAAATACCTAACAAGTCCATGGTTAAGTAAATAGCCAGCCATTATCAATCAACAACATAACGAGCTAAGAGCGCGACTTCAATACTTAGCCGTATTCTTATCATGAATATTCCTCGCGAAAGCGAGCCTGGCGATAGGATTTGCAAGAAATGATGAAATTGAGCTGAAATACTCTTCTGAAAAGTGCTGACGGTTAACTCAGTGAGTTTGTCTGAGGAAAGTCGATTTTAGGTGATATCTATTTTGAGAAACGCAGGGTTAATGGCTTCGCATATATTCGCAGCTGCTTGAGAAATGCCGTCGCCGCTTGTTGAGGTGTTCACAGTAACGGCTGAATTCCTCCAATGTACCAACAGGGCCGTGAAACAGTTGACCGAACTCTGTGACAATTTTGAGCCAATTTACTGTTGGGATATTCAGCCGAGTGAGGATGTTTT
>NZ_JBFRMK010000062.1:0-197 GCF_041470405.1 Shewanella sp. 10N.286.45.A1 | reverse complement strand
ATGTTTTCAGTACTTGCAGAGATGGCTCCACGCTTGTCGTCACGGATGATTCGACCGGTTTCATCAACCAGTATTAAGTAGTCTTTTAGTGAGAAATTAATACCTTTGGGTTGGTGTGCTCGCTCGTTACCAATGAAAGGTAATAGTTGCTTGGGTTGCTCACCTTTAAGTGCGGCTAGAACTCTTAATTTAAGACT
>NZ_JBFRMK010000061.1:0-11523 GCF_041470405.1 Shewanella sp. 10N.286.45.A1 | reverse complement strand
ACCGTGAAAGATCAACAGCCCTAGTATTTCCAAGTTAGCAGCCACTATGCTCTGTAAGATAGAGGGGAGCATTGTTGGCTGTGGCTTGTTGGTACCGGAAGTAGCATAAATCATCTCTGACTTTGCCATCTCGGTTATCGTCATAACCTATGTAGGTATAGTTTACACTTTGCTCTTCAATAACAAATACATCATCAAGTACAATCCAATTTTCAATGTCGGTGTTATCTAAATAGCCTGATAATAGCCGTGTTTCAAAGCTGCCATCACCATCAATGTCTACATCGATGATATCATCTCGGCTGCTGTGTGGTCTTACTCCTAGGCCGGGCATTTGCGACTTAGCATAGACCAACTGATTGGCGGTTTTTACGCTGGCCTCTATCTGATTGACAGCTTCTGTTTTGGCTTCAGTGGACAAACCTATAAATTTTGGCGCAACAATCACAGCCAAAATACCGAGAATAATAATGACAACGACTAACTCAATTAATGTAAATCCATTTTTCAAACTAATTGATCTCAATGTTTAAACTTCCTAAATATACCTATTGCTGCAAGTAAAAAACTTATAATGAGTATTGGCCACTGCCCTATATAAGTAAACAATGTATGGCCTTTTACTAGGGGGATATCGGCAGTAAGCACTCCGGCTTCAAACTGTGGTAGCTGGTGGGTAATATTACCGTGTTCATCGACTACCGCTGTGACGCCATTATTGGTGGCGCGCACAAGTGGTCTGCCGAGTTCTACCGAGCGCATCTGAGCTATTTCCATGTGTTGCAGCGGTCCATTTGAAGTGCCAAACCAAGCATCATTAGACACTGTTAATAACAGATCGGTATGGTCGTTCATGTTAGCCCGTAATTGCTCTGGGAAGGCTATTTCATAACAAATAGCGGGTGATATCTGATGGCCTACAGCATTTAAGTTGTCTTGTTTATAATCACCGCGATCAAAAGATGACATCGGTAAATTAAAAAACGGGGCAATGGGTCGGAGTAGAGACTCAAATGGCACAAATTCGCCTATTGGAAGTAGGTGGTGCTTTTTAAATTCGTTACCCTCTTCGCCGTAATAATCGGCTCGCTCTTGTTGCTTAGCGCCGTAATTACCAAGAACAATAAGAGAGTTGTAATAATGATTACCACGCTGACTAATGATGCCAGTAACGATGGCGCTATCATTTAAGTTAGCGGCTTGATTAGCATTATAAAGAAAGTCTTTAACCATATGTTCAGGCGCAGGAACTGCTGCTTCTGGCCAAACGATAAGATCGGCAGAAAACTCCGGTCTGGAGAGATCCATATACTTGAGCATGGTTGGCCAAAGTGCATCAGGCTCCCATTTCATACTTTGGGGAATGTTGCCTTGTACTAACGCTACGCTGAGGTTTTCACCTTTAGCTTCAACATTTGAAGTCAATGGTGCAATAAAAGTCAGCACAGCAAGAGTCGGTACCACAACCAGCAAACTACGCCAGCGTTTAGCTGCTGCAAGCGCCAGCGCTCCCGCGAGTAGAGCCACTATAAAGCTTAGGCTCAAGGTGCCAGTCATAGAGGCGATAGGCTTTAATGGACCTTGGGTTTGACTATAACCAGCCCATAACCACGGAAAGCCAGTTAACACCCAACCTCTAGCCCACTCGGTGAGTGTCCACAGCGCAGGAAAGAGCATTAGATTTCGACTTAGGCCGGTATTTGGCGATAGCTTTTGCAGTAGGTAACCAGTAATAGCAGGGTATATCGCCAGATAAAGTGCCAATAGAGCCATTAAAGCAATTGACGCTATTAGCGGCATACCACCAAAGGTATCCATACTGACATGCACCCAACTAATGCCTAAAGCAAAACAGCCGAAGCCAAAGCTTAACCAGTATTGCATGCCCTGTTTTGCCGATAAGCCTGCACTTTGATGCAGCGCAAATGCCATGGCAATTAAATACAATGGCCAGTAGGAGTATGGAGCAAAAGCAAGAGCGGTCATGGCGCCAGCCGCAAAGGCTAGCACCAATCTAAGATAGGTATGATGGGCGGCTGCCCGAAATTTATTCAGCATACTGCCTCATCATGGGGGCTGTAGACGGGTTATTGCTAGGCAATAGTCTCGCTTACAGTTTTATCAGGAAACTTCACTCGTAGTTGTATTAGTCTACGAGTATCTGCATTAACGACTTTAAATTCTATACCTTCAATCGTGACCTTCTCATCACGTTCTGGCAAATGGCCAAAGGCATGAGAAACTAAGCCACCGACGGTATCAAACTCTTCATCACTAAATTGTGTAGCGAAGGCTTCATTGAAATCATCAATAGGAGTCAATGCTTTAACCATAAAGACCTGTTTAGCGACTTGCTTGATTTCAGTCTCTTCAGCAGAGTCATGATCAAACTCATCTTCAATATCACCGACAATTTCTTCAAGGATATCTTCAATGGTTACCAAACCTGATACACCACCGTACTCATCGACAACAATCGCCATATGATATCGTTGAGAGCGGAACTCTTTTAGTAGTACATCGACTCGCTTACTTTCAGGGACAACCACAGCTGGGCGGATAACTTGGCCAAGCTCAAAAGGTTTTTCACTGTTCTTAAAGCCATACTGAAGCAGATCTTTGGCGAGTAATATACCCTCGATATGATCTTTATCTTCATTGACAACGGGAAAGCGGGAGTGTGCTGAGCCGATAACAGTAGAGAGTAGCTCTTCTACCGTATTGTCTATTTGAAGTGCAACGATTTGCGCGCGTGGGATCATAATATCCCGCACTCGAAGATCGGAGACCTCTAAAACACCTTTAATCATTTCACGCGTATCTTCACTGATCACTTCACGCTGCTCTGCATCGTGAATCACATCAACCAAGTCTTCGCGATTTTGGGGTTCGCCCTGGAATAACTGACTTACTTTGTCCAACCAGCCCTTCTTTTGGGCGCTGGTACTCGGGGGGATATCGTCACTCATAGTTTTTTATCGACTCATTTGAGTCAATTATTGCTCCTGATAAGGATTGTTATAACCAAGGCTTTCAATTAGTTGGGTCTCTAAAGACTCCATCTCTTCAGCCTCAATATCTTCAATATGATCATACCCTAGCAGATGGAGACAACCATGTACAACCATGTGTGCCCAATGTGCGTTAAGGGGTTTATTCTGATCAATTGCTTCTTGCTCTACTACCGCAGCACAAACGACTAAGTCGCCTAGCAGTGGTAGCTCTATGCCTGGTGGTGCTTCAAACGGAAATGACAACACATTAGTCGGTTTGTCCTTTCCGCGATAGGTACTATTGAGCATCTGACTTTCTGCTGTATCAACAATGCGAATCGTCAACTCAGCTTGGTCCATGCTATCTCTGAGCGCTGTTTTTACCCAAAGTTCCATCTCTTGTGCTGACGGAAGTTCAAATCCCTCTACTGCGACTTGCAGATCGAGATCGACACTCGTAGCTGTATCAGTCATGGTTTGGCACTTCCTGTAGTTGATATTGGCTATCTTTGTTGCCTTTACTTGTCTGAGTTTTTAAGTCGAAGGCTTCATAGGCTTCAACAATCCGCGCAACAACAGGGTGGCGAACCACATCTTTTGCTTGGAAGAAGTTAAAGCTAATTTCACTCACCTCTCCTAATACTTCAATTGAATGACGTAGTCCTGATTTTTGATGTTTTGGCAGATCGATCTGAGTGATATCGCCCGTAATCACCGCGCGAGAATTAAAACCTATTCGCGTTAGAAACATCTTCATCTGCTCAACGGTCGTGTTCTGACTCTCATCGAGGATGATAAAGGCATCGTTTAAGGTACGTCCGCGCATATAGGCAAGTGGTGCGACTTCAATAACGTTACGCTCAATAAGGCGTTCGACTTTCTCGAAGCCCATCATCTCAAACAATGCGTCATAAAGAGGACGTAGATAGGGATCGACCTTTTGACTTAAATCTCCCGGTAAAAAACCGAGCTTTTCGCCCGCTTCAACAGCAGGGCGGGTTAAGAGAATTCGGCGCACCTCTTGACGTTCCAGCGCATCGACGGCCGCTGCGACCGCTAAATAGGTTTTACCAGTACCGGCAGGACCAATACCAAAGGTAATATCATGGGAGACAATATTACGCACATAATCACTCTGATTTGGGTTGCGCGGCTTAATCACCCCACGCTTAGTTTTAATATAGAGTTCCTTCTCATCGCGAGGTGCTTCTAAGTCCAATGCAACAGCTTCTTGAATCGCAAGGTGCACGGTATCAGGTTCAAGATCCGGTGTACTACCTCTAAGGGGTTGTGTCTCTATATATAAGTCTTTTAACAAGTTATTAGCGGTTAGACAGTTCTGCGGCGCGCCAACAATCTGAAAGTGATTGTTGCGATAGCTGATCTCTACACCAATACGGCGTTCCAATTGTTTAATGTTGTCATCAAATGGACCGCAAAGTGAGGCTAGTCGGCGTGTTTCAGCAGGCTCTAAATACAGGTTGAGCGTCGTTAACTTGTTTGACAAAAAATAACTCCAAATTTAAGAATATTATTGCTAGCACTCTAGTTTACGAGCGATATTCAATAATTGCGAATGGTATTTTTTAATGGTGATACTAACGAAAAAAGCGGCATCAAAAATGCCGCCCTATCTTACTATTTACTTGTATCTAATCAGCCTATTAAGACGGGGTATACTGGGTGACGCCTAAGGCATCATCTTGTTTGTATTTTGCCATAATATCAGACGGACGTAGGTCGCGGCGTAAATCCATCTCATCTTCAGCGCGAATGAACACTCCGCGAAGTGAGTTGGTATAAACATCGACAATCTCTACATCGACAAAACCACCGATATGCTCAGGCTTGCCTTCAAAGTTAACCACACGACTGTTTTCAGTACGACCACGCAGCTCCATCGGGTTTTTAACTGACGGACCTTCAACCAATATACGTTGAACAGTACCGACCATGTGGCGACTGTAACGCATTGCTTGTTGAGTGATTCGATCTTGCAAGATTGCTAAACGTTCTTTTTTCTCTTCTAACGTCACGTCATCAGGAAGATCGGCAGCAGGTGTACCTGGTCGAGCGCTATAGATAAAGCTAAAGCTGTGATCGAATTGGATATCTTCAATTAGCTTCATCGTGTCAGCAAAATCTTGCTTTGATTCACCAGGGAAGCCAATGATGAAGTCAGAACTTATTTGAATGTCTGGACGCGCTTTACGTAGACGGCGAATAATTGACTTGTATTCAATTGCCATATGGCCACGTTTCATCTGCGTTAAAATCAGGTCAGAACCGGACTGAACAGGCAGATGCAAGAAGCTTACTAATTCAGGAGTGTCTTCATAGACATCAATAATGTCCTGAGAGAATTCAATCGGATGGCTGGTGGTAAAACGTAAACGGTCAATACCATCGATTGCTGCAACATAACGCAGTAGCTCGGCGAAAGTACAGATCTCATCATCATGAGTTGCGCCGCGGTAAGCATTTACGTTCTGCCCGAGAAGGTTAACTTCACGTACACCTTGGTCGGCTAACTGTGCAATCTCTAGAATGATGTCGTCTAACGGACGGCTAACTTCTTCGCCGCGAGTATAAGGTACAACACAGAAAGAGCAGTACTTACTGCAGCCTTCCATAATTGATACGAACGCGCTAGGGCCGTCGGCACGTGGCTCGGGTAGACGATCGAATTTTTCGATTTCTGGAAAACTAACATCAATAACGGCTTTTTTGCCATCTTTAATCTGATCGAGCATTTCAGGCAAACGGTGTAGCGTTTGTGGACCAAAAATAAGATCGACACTCGGAGCTCGCTCTTTAATTGCTTTACCTTCTTGTGAGGCAACACAACCACCCACGCCAATAATAAGCCCAGGTTTTTTGTCTTTTAATGTTTTCCAACGCCCTAGCTGATGAAAAACCTTTTCTTGTGCTTTCTCACGAATAGAGCAGGTGTTTAAGAGCAACACATCTGCTTCTTCTGCTTCATCTGTTAGCTCATAGCCTTCGTATTCGTCGAGAAGGTCTGCCATCTTTGATGAGTCATACTCATTCATTTGACAGCCCCAAGTTTTAATATGGAGTTTTTTACTCATCAGTTTGTATCACTCTAGAGGCACCGAAAAAATAGCGCAATATTTTAACGCTAATACAAGCCGCTGGCTAGCATTTAGCCTATGTTTGAGTGAATTTATTCTGCTGAGGTCATTACCCCTGTACTTGCTAAGGATTTATCATGTTGTTGTTCCATTGAGAGCTTATTACTAATAAGGCTCTGTTCTTTGGCCATTTGTAGACTGCTCATGCGGGCTTGAATATAGATGTCTGCAAGTAATTGAAGGTTAAAATTACTGAGCATTCAGTTGTATATTGATAAGCTGCATATTCAAGTGGTGCTCTATATACGACCGACATATGCTCCATATCTTGGTGGTCATTTGCAGCAAGGGCTGTAAAAGGGCTTATTGATGCGACGATTAGTGCTGCGTAAATTGACTTTTTCATACATCCTCACTCATTCCGTTGGGGGTTATATTGATGTGACAACTTGAGTCTATGATATGGTTTGTATGTTGACCGAGCGGGATGTAACCAGTTGTAAGCAGATAGCGTCTCAGACACATTTTAATACGTTAGAGCTGGCTGAGACATCAAAAGACATATTCAGAGCTATATTTTCCGGCGGTAGTTAAAAGAAGCGCGACTTTAGATCAATTTTTGTGTAGCAAAGAGCAAGTAAAGTCAGTTTTGAGTGTAAACTGACGCCAATATCAATAACTGGTGTCACCTTTTTGGAGTTTGGTTCTGTGGAACAGCTGAAGAATAAGAACGATAAATATGATGCAGTTGTCGTGGGCGGCGGTATGGTTGGGGCGGCGACGGCGATTGGATTAGCGCAATTAGGGCTAACGGTCGCTGTAGTAGAAGCGTATGCTCCGAAGGCTTATAAAAGCAAGCAACCACTTGATTTAAGAGTCTCTGCGATTAGCGCTGCATCAGAAGAATTACTTTCACGGTTAGGTGCACTGGAGTCTCTACAAACCATGCGTCAAGTGGCCTATAAAGGTCTTGAAACATGGGAACTTGATGGTTGCATTACTCAGTTTCACAGTGATCAAATAGGCGCTTCACATCTAGGACATATTGTCGAAAACCGCTTAATTCAACTGTCGTTGTGGGAGCGTATAACACAGTTAGACAATATCAGCCTCTATTGCCCTGTAAAAATCCATCAGCTGCAACGCAATCATGGTGATGATGCTATTGAGGTTTCTTTAGAGGATGGGCAAGTGTTCTCGACGAAGCTGTTGATCGGTGCTGATGGCGCTAATTCTTATGTCAGACAATGGGCGAATATCGGCATTACAGGCTGGGATTATGCGCAGTCGGCAATGCTTATCAATATTGAAACTGGCTGTGAAGAACAAGATGTGACTTGGCAGCAGTTTACGCCTCACGGCCCGCGATCTTTACTACCACTACCGGGTAACAATGCCTCATTAGTTTGGTACGACGATGCCAATCGTATCGCACAGTTATCTCAATTAAACAATAATGCCTTGAAAAAGCAGATAGACCAATATTTTCCTGCCCGATTAGATCGTGATTTTAAGGTAGTAAACAAAGCCAGTTTCAAACTCACTCGTCGCCACGCACAGCGCTATTACAGTGACAACTTAGTGATCCTTGGTGATGCAGCACACACCATCAATCCATTAGCGGGGCAGGGAGTCAACCTTGGTTTTAAGGATGTAGATGCGCTTATCACTACCATTGAAGCTCAACTGCAAAAAGAATCTTGCTGGTGGAACTCTGAAGTTCTTAAGCAATACCAAGGGTGTCGTTACCGAGATAATCAGTTAATGATGTCTGCTATGGATATGTTTTACGCCAGCTTTAGTAATGATATTTTGCCTCTGAAGCTATTAAGAAATAGCGCGCTAAAACTGGCAAATATAGATAGTCCTATTAAGAAGTATGTACTGAAATACGCTATGGGCTTTTGAGTACGTTTGAAAGCGAGTTTGGCCAACGCAAAGCAAGTAATGTTTTCCGTTTTCTATGAGAACTGACGATAGAAAATTAAACCGCAGAGACATTTTTAACAAAGATGAAAAGGTCTATTTTGCGTATAATTTGTTGGCACGGGCTTTGAGTGCTAAAATGCCGCGTTTTTAATTTTGTCGTCATGTTATTTTTACCACGATAAAATCTAATTTAAGGCAATACAGACTGAGTATTATGAGCAATATTAAACTTATTGTTGGGTTAGCAAATCCCGGCGCACAATATGAACGAACACGTCATAACGCTGGGGCTTGGTATGTTGAAGAGCTCGCCAGAGTATGTGGTACGAGCTTAACATTAGACAGTAAGTACTTTGGCATGACAGCAAGAGTGACGCTTCATGGTAAAGATGTACGTTTATTGATCCCGACGACCTTTATGAACTTAAGTGGTAAGTCAGTTGGTGCATTGGCAAATTTTTTCCGCATTGCCCCGGAAGAGATTTTGGTTGCTCATGATGAGCTAGATATGCCGCCAGGAGTGGCTAAATTTAAGCTCGGTGGTGGCCACGGTGGGCATAATGGTCTAAAAGATATCATTGCTAAACTAGCTAACGATAAAGGCTTCTACCGCTTACGAATAGGCATTGGCCATCCTGGTGATAAAAATCAGGTTAGCAATTATGTGCTCAGTAAGGCGGCACCAACGGATCAAGAGTTAATGGACGCAGCAATAGATGAAGCTGTCCGCTCTACAGAAATATTATTTAACGAAGATATGGCAAAGGCGATGCACAGGCTGCATTCTTTTAAAGCATAAACAAATGCTTGGGGTTATCTCCAAGTGATTCATTGATATAAAGGTAACAATATGGGTTTCAAATGTGGCATCGTAGGCCTGCCAAATGTTGGTAAATCAACACTTTTTAACGCGTTAACTAAAGCAGGCATCGAAGCGTCAAACTTCCCGTTCTGTACAATTGAGCCAAACACAGGTGTTGTGCCTGTACCTGATTCAAGACTTGATGCGCTAGCTGAGATAGTTAATCCAGAGCGTATCATGCCTACAACAATGGAATTTGTAGATATTGCAGGCTTAGTTGCTGGGGCTTCAAAAGGTGAAGGTCTAGGTAATAAATTCCTCGCTAACATTCGTGAAACGGATGCTATTGGCCATGTTGTACGTTGTTTCGAAGATGACAACATCGTTCACGTTGCTAATAAAGTCTCACCTGCGAGCGATATTGAAGTTATCAATACCGAACTGGCATTAGCTGACTTAGATTCTTGTGAGCGTGCTATCACTCGTCAAGCTAAGCGAGCTAAAGGCGGCGACGCTGATGCTAAGTTTGAAGTTGCAGTGCTTGAGAAAATGCGCCCGGTATTGGACGAAGGTAAAATGTTGCGTTCAATGGAGTTGAGCAAAGAAGAGTTAGCTGCAGTGGCTTACTTGAACTTCTTAACCATTAAACCAACAATGTACATTGCTAACGTTGCTGAAGATGGATTTGAAAATAATCCACATTTAGATACAGTGCGCGCTATTGCTGCTGAAGAAAATGCAGTTGTTGTTGCGGTTTGTGCTGCAATCGAGTCTGAACTTGCTGAGATGGACGCCGAAGACCGTGATGAGTTTATGGCTGATCTTGGTTTAGAAGAGCCAGGTCTAGATCGTGTTATTCGTGCTGGTTATGACTTATTGACACTACAAACCTACTTTACCGCCGGCGTAAAAGAAGTGCGTGCCTGGACGGTTAGAATCGGCGCTAGCGCACCACAAGCAGCTGGTGTTATTCACACTGATTTTGAACGTGGCTTTATTCGAGCGCAAGTTATGGCATACGAAGACTTTATCACTTACAAAGGTGAAGCTGGCGCGAAAGAAGCGGGTAAGCTGCGCGTTGAAGGTAAGACTTATGTCGTTAAAGATGGCGATGTGATGCATTTCTTATTTAACGTATAAGTTTATTGCGGCGCAATCGCCGCACTAAGATAACGAAAAACGCGGCGCTTGGGCTTCCCCTCAGGCGCCGCGTTTGTATTTAATAGCAGGCCAGTTTGTCCATTTTGGTGGCTAAGCTTCGGCTTTGATTGAATTTCGAGCATTCTTTTTTTCACTTTTAGCGATAGTGCACCTGTTTGAACTGCTTTTTTTGTGGTCGAATTATTTAAAATTAGGATATATTGCACATCTGTTGCCCAGTTTGGCGAAGTAATAGCCTAACAGTGTGTTTAGTTTAAAATAGCGAAAAAAAGCAGTTGACCTGCATACTCTGAATAAGCATAATACGCCCCGTTCCTCAGCAAGAGGGACAGATAAGTAGATGGCAATGTAGCTCAGCTGGTTAGAGCACAGCACTCATAATGCTGGGGTCGCAGGTTC
Organism: Shewanella sp. 10N.286.45.A1; assembly: GCF_041470405.1. NCBI lineage: Bacteria > Pseudomonadati > Pseudomonadota > Gammaproteobacteria > Alteromonadales > Shewanellaceae > Shewanella > Shewanella sp. 10N.286.45.A1. Next base: position 1,144 of record NZ_JBFRMK010000061.1, on the reverse strand, counting down.
AAGTCCCGCCATTGCTACCATCTTCTCTGGATGTTAAGTCCCGACAATATGGCTACCATCTCCTCTAGATGAAAAATAGAGAATGGCCGATTAGTTGATTTAATAAATCAGAAATATGATTGGCATCATCTTAATCTAGATGTAAAATTGATTATCATCTTATCTAGATGTAAAACTTGATGCAGTGCGGAAGTGGTGGATGTTGATATTAGACACGCTATGACTGACTACCATCTTAATCGAGATGTAAAATCGATGCAGTGCGGGAGTGGTGGAATTGGTAGACACGCCAGATTTAGGTTCTGGTGCCGTAAGGTGTGAGAGTTCAAGTCTCTCTTCCCGTACCATTTATTTTAAAGTAATGAGCTTCTGCTTGTTATTAGCAAGAAAGATTAATTGGGATATCGCCAAGCGGTAAGGCACCGGGTTTTGATCTCGGCATTCCCAGGTTCAAATCCTGGTATCCCAGCCATCTTTGGCAATGTAGCTCAGCTGGTTAGAGCACAGCACTCATAATGCTGGGGTCGCAGGTTCAAGTCCCGCCATTGCTACCATCTTTCTCAAGATGTAAAATATGAGTTTGTAGCAATAACGGCACGTAAGTCCCGGCTATATGGCTACCATCTTTCTCGAGATGTAAAATATGAGTTTGTAGCAATAACGGCACGTAAGTCCCGGCTATATGGCTACCATCCTTCTCATGATGTAAACTTGAGTCATCTTAATCGAGATGTAAAATCGATGCAGTGCGGGAGTGGTGGAATTGGTAGACACGCCAGATTTAGGTTCTGGTGCCGTAAGGTGTGAGAGTTCAAGTCTCTCTTCCCGTACCATTTATTTAAAGTAATGAGCTTCGGCTTGTTATTAGCAACAAAGATTAATTGGGATATCGCCAAGCGGTAAGGCACCGGGTTTTGATCTCGGCATTCCCAGGTTCAAATCCTGGTATCCCAGCCATTTTTAAAAGGTTGATTTATTGACCTTGTCAGCATAACAAAAAGTAATTCGTTGCTTGGTGTTATAATGATGAAGTAGGGCAACCTACAGTAAAGTTCGATGCGGGAGTGGTGGAATTGGTAGACACGCCAGATTTAGGTTCTGGTGCCGTAAGGTGTGAGAGTTCAAGTCTCTCTTCCCGTACCAT
>NZ_JBFRMK010000060.1:0-3033 GCF_041470405.1 Shewanella sp. 10N.286.45.A1 | reverse complement strand
TAAAAAGCGTAAACTCTTACGTCGATATTAACTATATAAAGGTATCACTCGGGCTTGTTCAACACTTGGGATAAGGACGCGGCTGCGCGCGGCCTATCCTTATTTGTTAGGTGTAATAAAATTATTTAATAAAGTTTCCATGTTGATATAAAGATTTAAAGGATAAGGGCCATGAAACAACAAAATAACAAAACACAGAAACAAGCGGTTTTAGTCGTGGTTAACATGCAATCAAAGCACATTTCACAACAAGGTTTGTACGATATCACTCTGAGTTTAGTCGATGAAACTCGACAAGAGCCGGCGTGCCTTGAGTATAATTGTTATAGCAGCATTGATGATGACAGCGTGATGGAAGTGATACTGTTTGAAAATGTAGACGGCCACCAAACACACATGAATAGCCCCCATGTATTAGCATTTCAAGCAAAATACCAAGCATTAGATTTACAATATGCTGTACAGCGTGTTGATTACAAGCAGAACTAAAGGTAACGACCTCGCCACCTTTAAATTCTACATAACTATAAAAACAAAGAATTGATGCTAGTAAGCAACACCGATTTGTTGACGAGGGTGTTGATGAGATTCCAACTCATCAATCATTGCCTTGGCATAGTCGCCAACTGAAATTCTACTAGCGCCATTTTCATCTACGATGAGCTGTTCAGCACCAACTCGGTATTGAGATAAGGTTTCTCCTGGAAATATTTCTGCGGCAGGTGAAACAAAGGTCCAATCTACAGTTGATGTATTTTGTTTGAACACCTCTAACGCTTCCCCCTGAGCTATCGCTTCACTCTTATATTCTTCAGGAAACTCTGCTGTTGAAACTAAGCTAATGCCAGGGGCTACTTGCAAGGAACCTGCGCCTCCAACCCATAGTAAGCGTTGAACATTGGCTTCTGGCAATACTGTCAGCAATTGTAGTGCTGTATGCCTTACAATCTGATGGTTTCCAAGCGAACGACCACCGATGGAAGCAATAACTGCATCGACTCCCGATATGGCTTTAACTAATTCAGTACCCTTTGAAAGTAGGTCAACAGTATGGATCTCAATATCCGAATGCTGAACTTTGCTAGGATCACGAACCAAGGCCACGACATCGTGTCCACGTTGTTTTGCTTCATTCAAAATGTGACTGCCAATCCAACCTGATGCACCTAAGACTGCTATTTTCATAATAACTTCTCCAATAATTTACTTGTTTGTTGATAACCTCAGCAGTGTAATAGGGCGCCAGTAGGAGATAAATATTCAAATATGATGTAGATTGTTTCAATATGCGTTGCTAATTGAATGAGCGAGAAGCTGATAAAATCAATGGATAGATTAACCGCCATGCGCAGTTTTGTTGAAGTTGCCCACTGTGCAAGCTTTACTAAAGCAGCTGAGCGACTCGGTTTGAGTCGGCTTCAGGTTTCCAGGCATGTAAATGAGATCGAAGCCTGGTTAGAACAACGGCTATTACACCGCACCACGCGTAAAGTCAGTCTGACCACTGCAGGCGAAGCGGCGCTAGTGCGTTGTGAGAAGATATTGCATGAAACACTGGAGTTAACTCTCTCTTCCAAAAGGCACACTCCCTGTTTGTCAGGCACTATTCGTATAGCTGCACCGATAGGATTAACACAGAACATTCTGTTAGACGCCGTCGAGTTATTCATTGAACGCCATTCCGCAGTGAGTATTCAATTGTTTGCATCAGATCAATTCGCCCAATTGGTCGATGAGCGAATTGATATCGCATTGCGATATACCGACAAACCAGCAGACAACCTCATTGCGCGTAGGCTAATGGATATCGACTCTGTAATTTGTGCATCTTCTGAATATATAAAACAATACGGTGAGCCGAAACAGCTTGAGGAGTTAGAAAACCATAACTGCTTTTTGCATTTAGAACGAACAAGCTGGGAATTTATAACCGATAATACTCGACGCATAATTGAAGTCTCAGGCTCAATAAAAGCCAACGAACTCGGGGTATTGGTACGCGCAGCGCAGCACGGTAAAGGCATTGTATTGCTGCCGTGCGATCTCGCCAATCCGCTAATTGCAGCAGGTTCGCTACAGCCGATATTAACTGATTATGTTGTACCAAGCACCTGTTTATGGGCGGTTTATTTGTCTCGCAGTTACCAGCTTCCTATAGTGCGTCAGTTTATTGATTTCTTAGCCGAGCATTGGTCTGACGATATCAAGTTGCTCACGCAGCTTGAATCAGGTTAGGGCACTTCACTATGCTTTAATACTATCACTTCGCTATTTATCGAGTTGAAGTCATCATTGGCTTAAACTGCATCAGCCAGACTAACCGCAGTTTTAGTACTAGTTTGCAATATTCAGCTTTTATTCTATTGCTTACAACGCACATACGGCATAATGACGCGAATGCTTAACTAAACCGTAAATAGAGAGTCGTTTTAATGGACACTGAGCAAGATAGCTACATGACTGAAGAAACACTAATTGAAACCGTCGAAAACCAAATTGCCGATGGCGAGCCTAGAAAAGTCAAAGAGACTTTAATGCGTTTGGTCATGACCGGTACACCGCGTGAAGAAGCGATTCAATGGATGGCATGCGCACTGGCGATTGAAGTAAGTGACGTTATGCAAAATAACGCATCGTTCAACCAAGCACGTTACGCCCAACATTTAGATGCATTGCCAAATTTAGATTGGATGGAAGATTAGTCATAGCGCAATCGTCGTTCGGCTAAGTCTACTGAAACCCCGATAACATTACTTATAGTTATCGGGGTTTTGCTTTATGAGCATATGAAACGTGCACATTAAAAAGAACGAACTAAAGCAGTGGCAGGGATCATGTGATTGTTAATATAAATTTTATTGTGGCTTTAATTGCTGCATCAATTGAAATATTTGCTCTATATGCCAGATTTCAATTATTTGGCCTTTACCATTTAATTGGAAAATATCGTGGCCTGCATAGTACGCCGTTTTGTTGCTAGCTGGCATACCAAAGAAATCACCGACATGTTTGGCGAGCCTGTGTCGGATTCTG
>NZ_JBFRMK010000059.1:0-1310 GCF_041470405.1 Shewanella sp. 10N.286.45.A1 | reverse complement strand
GAGCCTGTGTCGGATTCTGTGTAACTACCCGATTTAAAGGTAATTTGTTAAGCGCTCTTCAAATTCAATACTAAAGCGATTTAGGGCAGGTTTCCAGTTTCTTATGGGCATGGTCCATTTCTTAGAAGCCTGCATTATTGCCAGGTAAATGACTTTTTTAACTGAGTCATCGTTCGGGAACAGCTTGCGCAGCTTGATAGCTTTGCGGATCACACTGTTTAGTGATTCGATGGCGTTAGTGGTGTAGATTGCCTTACGGATATCCTGAGGGTAATTAAACAGGGTGTTGAGGTTCTCCCAGTGCCGACTCCATGACGCTGAAATATTCGGATATTTGCCGTCCCAGCGTTCAGCAAATCGTGCCAGGTTCATTTGTGCTTCATCTTCGGTGGTGGCTTGGTAAATCAGCTTTAAGTCTGCTGCGACGGCCTTATAGTCCTTGTATGGCACAAATTTCATTGAATTTCGCACCATATGAACGATACAGAGCTGAACTTGGGTATTGGGGTATACGGTGTTGATTGCATCAGGAAAGCCTTTTAAGCCATCTACGCAGGCTATTAAGATATCCTGCACGCCGCGATTTTGAAGCTCGGTCAGCACACTAAGCCAGAACTTAGCGCCTTCATTTTCAGCTATCCACATGCCTAATAGCTCTTTGTGGCCTTCAAGGTTAACGCCTAGGGCGAGAAAGACGGCTTTATTAATCACCTTGTTGTTTTCACGCACCTTCACCACGATACAGTCAAGATAGACGATAGGGTAAATTGGGTCTAAAGGACGAGATTGCCACTGTGTAACCTCGTCAAGAACGGCGTTGGTAACACGAGAAATCAGCGTTGGTGAGATATCGGCACCGTACATTTCATCAAAGGTCTGCACGATATCCCGCGTCGTCATCCCCTTGGCATACAAGTGAAGGATCTTGTCATCCATGGAGGTGAACCGCGTCTGGTTCTTTTTGACCATTTTAGGCTCAAAACTACCTTGGCGGTCACGTGGTGTATTGAGCTCGAACTCACCATCTTCCATCTGAACTTTCTTACTTGAGTAACCATTACGCTGATTGCTGCTAGCGGATTTTTCGTGTTTTGAATAACCAAGGTGGTCTTCAAGCTCAGCATTCAACGCGGCTTCCACAGTGACTTTGGTTAATATGGCTCTGAAGTCGTTGAGATCAGCTTCAGACTTGATGCTTTGAGCTGCCTGTTTGGCAAATGCTTCTAACTCTTTTTGGTTCATAACTACTTTCCTTGTCCCTAGCTAGGGTTCTGATTAAAAAGCAGTTACACAGAATTGTCTACAGCCCC
>NZ_JBFRMK010000058.1:0-24958 GCF_041470405.1 Shewanella sp. 10N.286.45.A1 | reverse complement strand
GCGGTACTCGAAGAGGATGAATGGAAGGTGTTAATGCGATTTAATAAGCCTAGAGGGCATAAAGGAAAAGGAGCAACAAGCCTAAAATGGGCGTATCAATCAATCGCAAAACTGGGTGGTTTTACCGATACCAAGCGAACAGGTATAGCAAGCTGGGCAGCCGTTTGGGAAGGTTGGAGTACATTGCAGTCTCATGTTGTAGGCTATCGAGTCGCGAAAGAAATGGTAGCAGATGGTGAGAGCTTATAAGATCTGATCAAGAGACAGGGTGTGAGCTAAATAGTCTATTAGACAAAATGAGTTGCGGTGAATATTGCAACATTACTGCTTAGCAAACCCTGTCGATTATTCTGCGAGTATCGTGGTGGTAATAAGATGTTTTTATTAAGTCATCTGTCGAATATTATCGATAATAAAAAACCAGCTTTAAGCTGGTTTTTTTATTGAATTTTCATAGCCCTATAAACTTGTTTTTTCCTTTGCACCTTCAGCCGTTTTGGTGTTTATTGCTGGGGTATAATGCTCTGCACTAATCGGTAATTTTTTAGCGGAATTGGCTGCATAACGAGTTATTTTCTTATGGATTGGCTTTTGAGCAATAGTGGCTAATATCTCTTTATAACGGCCATTATCGCTGTTGCTTAATACTTTGCATAGCCAAGCAAGTGAATCTGCAAATTGGTCATTTTGGGTGTCTTGGTTGTCCCAAATATACTGCGCAATATGATCGAGTGCTGCTTGATCGGTTAGTGGTAGTTTTATAGCCTCTCTTGCGGCGTTGCGAATTTGAGTCACATCGTTGCTGACAAGGCGAGAAAGTAGATCGCGAACATCAGCAGAAACTGCAGAAATATCAGCATCAGTTTGTTTGGATTTTAGGTCAACCAGCCAATGTGTCTGCTCATACCTCAGCTCCATAGAGCCAAAGTTAATGTACGATAAGCGCAAATTTTGAAACGTCTGACGGCCAATAAAAGGACGCCTATAACTACGAATATATTGCCCGACTCCGTCTGGTTGGCCAAGCAATGAAAGTACCACTTCTAAGGTGTCGCCAACTTTTACTCGTTGGAAGTTTTCAGCGGTTGCACGAATATGCTTAGGGTCACTCAACGCTACTTGCACAGTGTAGTTTGTAGCATCAAATTGTAGCTCTTCAGTGGTGTCGAGCGCTTTGATTGCCCCTTTAAAGTAGCGCTTAATTTTATTCGATTGTGCCAGTTTTAACTGCGCGTTGAGCAAGGTGTGGTATCGCCCTCGCTTACTCTCACCAATGGCTTTCGCCAGCCAAGAGATAGTGTCGTCAAACTCTGGATTACTCTTGTCACCATTGTTATTCATCGACCAAATAGTAAAGGCGGCTAAATCCCACAATTCGACATTATCAGGTAGATCATGGTGCAGCGCTTTGGCACCCAATTTTACATTCTGCAAATTATTACTGTTGAGTAGGTCCGCGTAGACAGACTCTTTACTGTCAAAAGCTGCATGAGCACTGAAAGTAAATAGCATTAAAAGGGTAACGATGAGCTGTTTCATTTTGAGGTGTGTCCATTATTAGTAGTCAAACGTAAATGTCTGAAAACCTTCCTTAGTTCGCACTATGATGACTGAAATTCGCCAGAGCTTCAATTAATTGAAGTCGCTCTTATTTAGCTGGAGCTGATGTTATTCAGTTTACGCATATGAGAGTGGGCTAATTTTTCACTGGTGATGCCATGGGCGTATTCAATAGAAGGCGTTTGTCTAAAGCTGCTATGGATAGATTGAGTATTGGCATTAACGAATTATTTTCGTATGAAAAACCAGCTATCAATCTAAAAGCTATCATGCTAGGTTAAAATGTAAGCGGTTACATTTTTGCGTTTCAGTGAAATATAACCATATTTACGATCTACAGAGTGACACCATTTTACTGTGGTGTAGTGCTAAGGTGCTTCAGGGATGCAACAACAAATCATAAAGGGACGCTCGGGTTTAGTGCAGCAAGCCTCTAGTCAAACCATCCCCTTAAAAGAAAAGCTGGGTTATGCCTGTGGTGATGTCGCCTCAAACTTTTACTGGCGAGTGTTTGATGTTTTTCTATTTATTTTCTATACCGATGTGTTTGGCTTATCGCCTGCCGTAGTCGGTACCATGATGTTAGTCACGCGGATTATAGATGCCTTTTCAGATCCTCTCATGGGCGCATTAGCGGACAGAACTAGCACCCGTTTTGGAAAATTCAGACCCTATCTGATATGGGGCATATTGCCTATTGCCGCCGCGGGCATACTGACATTTACAGTCCCTGACTTAGATGAGCCAGGCAAAATCGCTTGGGCTTATGCGACTTACATTTTGATGATGCTGGCCTATACCTTTATCAACGTACCTTATGGTGCATTGCTTGGGGTTATCACCGCCGATACTCAGTCTAGAACAGCGTTGACTAGCTTTCGCTTTATTGGCGCTTTCTCTGGCGGAACCTTGGTGGCTTATCTCACCCCTGAATTGGTCGCTTGGTTAGGTAATGGCGATGAGGCATTGGGCTGGCAATTAACCATGATGGTCTATGGGGTTGCGGCAGCTGTGTTATTTACCATTAGTTTTACTGCCACCACTGAGCGCATTAAGCCACCGGCGCATCAACAAACACCTATCAGGCAAGATATCAAAGACCTCTTTAGTAACCGCCCTTGGATCATCCTATTTTGCTTAGCGCTCATTATCATGATGACAATCTCGCTCAGGGGCAGTACCGGCACCTTTTATTTTAAGTATTACGCCGAGCGTGAAGATCTCATTGGCAGTTTTGCCATGGTGTATATGCTGGCCTTGGCAACGGGGGCTGCACTCACCCCTTTATTGACTAAATGGTTCGATAAACGCCGTTTACTGCTGATTTTGATGACGGCTGTGACGTTGTTATCGGCGCTATTTTACTTTGTGCCTAAGGACAATATTAGCTTGATGTTCAGCTTACAAATATTGATAGGTTTGTGCTTGGGGCCAAAGTCACCGCTGGTGTTTTCAATGTATGCCGACACCGCTGATTATTCTGAATGGAAAAATAAACGCCGTGCCACGGCAATGATTTTCTCTGCCGCCTCTTTTGCGCAAAAACTTGGCGGCGCGTTAGCGGGGGGAATGATAGGTTGGTTGCTTCAATGGGTTATGTTGCCAATCAAGTGCAAAGCGGAGAATCTCAGCATGGCATTGTATTATTGATGACGTTGCTACCGGCACTGTTCTCTTTGTTGTCATTGGTGGTGATTCGCATGTATCCATTAGATGATGCGTCGCCAAAACTAATAGCCAGCCATTATTAATCAACAACATAACGAACTAAGAGCGCGACTTCAATACTTAGCCGTATTCTTATCATGAATGTTCCTAATAAGTGGGGTAAGAGCCTGACGGATCCCCACGAATTTAATAGCATGCTTGTGGCTCCCGAACTAAGCCTTGTAGTGTTTTGATTGCTACCTGCCAATGCAATTTCAACAGCTTCAAGTTCCTATCTTTGTATGCTCTCAAGCCTATGAATTGGTTTGAGAGTACGTTGCGGTGCTTTATTGAGTTCGCTTGACGAACAGCAACTCATGACGCCCTATGGCCCGATGATGTTGGCGCCAGCCTACACTGCTATGCGTGAAGATGTGGGGCGACTTACGCAAAAGTATCCTGGTTCGGCTGAGAATGGCAGTGTTTATAACCATGCGGCAGTGTTTTACGCCTATAGCTTATGTTTGATTGGCGAGCATCAAAAGGCATTTGAGATATTGATGAAGATGCTGCCTAGTCAGCAAGATGCGCTTATTCGAGGCCAGTTGCCCACCTTTATCCCAAACTATTATCGCGGCGCATTTTTTCAATATCCTCAACAGGCAGGGCGCAGCAGTCAGCTATTTAATACCGGCACGCTTGCTTGGTATTACCGTTGTATTGTGGAAGAAATTGTGGGCATAAAAGGCGAATTAGGCTGTTTGATTATTGAGCCGCATCTTCCTAAAGAGTGGCCTAAAGTGGAACTACGACGGCTGTTTAATGGAGTAGAGCTGCAGATCAAGATTGAGCAAGCAGCAGTTGAGAAAATGAGTATTCACGTAAATGGTGAATATGTCACTGGTAAGCGTCTACAAGGGTTAGTCGCAAATAAAAGCTACCAAGTAGAAGTGCTTGTGCCAAGGGCTTTAGCGCAGCACAGTGCTGTAGTGGAGGCTGTATGAGTATCAGCTCTGCATTACCGCAATTGATTATTGTCATGGGTGTCAGTGGCTGTGGCAAATCAACACTAGCGCGGCAACTTGCAAACGTATTAGCTGCACAGTTTATTGAGGCTGATGATTTTCATAGCGTAGCCGCCAAAGCCTGCATGGCACAAGGTATTGCGTTAACAGATGAGCAGAGGCAGCCATGGATTGACAAGCTGCTGCATCAGGTTAGTAACCTGACAGGGCAGCCAATAAATATTTTGGCATTTTCTGGACTCAAGAGAGCCCATCGAGATTGCTTTAGGACCTTGGGTTATCGGACGTTGTTTATCTGGTTAGCGGTCGATGAAGTTGAGGTTTTACAGCGGATCAGTAATCGTAAGGATCACTTCTTTCCGGCTTCATTATTGAAAAGTCAGTTTAGCGCACTGGAACAGCCGACAGATGAATCCGACGTTTTGGTACTGTGTCAGAATGAGAATGTTGACGATCAAGTGATACGGATCTTAAAGGCACTTTCAATAAATGTTATCGATAACAAGCTTGGAGTATAGGTAATGATGCGGTTAGAAAAACACTTAAAGCCATGGTTGCCATTAGTGCTATTACTATCTATATCGATGACTAGCTTGGCTTATGAGGCGCCTTTTGCAGTAAAGGAGCCGATAATTGATGCGGTTGCCGATGAAGCTGTTTGGCAGCAGGCTGTATAGCACGACATTGACCAGCTTATTTTAGGGCAGCAACCCAGCGCTGAAGATTTTAGCGGTCGTTTCAAAGTGGTATGGACTAAAGAGCACTTGTATTTATTGGTGGAGATCACTGACGATATTTTGTTTGATCAACACGCTGATCCTTTGAAGAGTTACTGGGACGATGATTGCCTAGAAATTTTTATTGATGAAGACCATTCTGGTGGAGAGCATCAGTTTAACTTTAACGCCTTCGCTTACCATATCGCACTGGATAACCAGGCTGTTGATATCGGTCCTAATTATCAAGATGGCCAAACGCAATTTTTGTTGTTAAACCAACATGTAGAAAGTCGCTGGCAACGGCAAAGTGAAGGCGATAATCAGATTGTTTGGGAGGTGAGGTTAGAGGTGCATGATGCTAGCTTTTCAGTGAGTGAAGCAAGTAACTCCAGAGTTAGCTTAACTGATGGGAAAACGATGGGCTTTATGCTGGCATATTGTGACAATGATGGTTCAAAAGAGCGAGAGCATTTTGTTGGCTCTGAGGCGATAAAAGCGGTCAATGGTGATAAGAACCTTGGCTATAAAACTGCTGATGTATTTGGCGAGTTACGCTTACAAGCTAAACCTTAAAAAGGTGCATTGCTTGGGTAAAAGCACTGCACCTACACCTGTAATAGTAGTGTTATCGAGGTTATTTAGCGTTATAACTAATGCGGTAAATAGCGTTAGCCGCATCATCTGAGATCAACAATGAACCATCTTTTAAAGTGAGAACTGCTGCGGGTCTGCCCCAGCTTTGTTCTCCCTGTAACCAACCTGAAGCGAATACCTCAGCGCTGGCCACTTGGTTACCATCAAGCTTCACATTGACAATACGGTAGCCAACTTTACTGCTGCGATTCCAAGAACCATGCTCTGCAATAAAGATATTATTTTGGTAGCTATTGGGGAATTGCTTACCTTGATAGAACTCCATACCAAGCGCTGCCACATGAGCACCCAACTTGAGCGCTGGTGGCTGGTTGTTAATACTACTGGCTTTATTACCAAATTCAGGGTCGAGAATATCGGCGTTATGTATATAGGGGAAACCAAAATGCTGACCCTCTTTAGCTACGTGGTTAAGCTCGTCATCGGGTAGGTCATCGCCCATCATGTCACGGCCATTATCGGTAAACCATAAATCGCCAGTGTGTGGATGAAAATCAAACCCGACGCTGTTGCGAACTCCTTTAGCCACGGTAGTGACTTGCTTAGTGTCAACATTGAGTTTAATGATACTGGCAAAAGGAGCGTCGCTTTCACATACGTTGCAGGGCGCGCCAACGGGGATATAAAGTAGACCGTCCGGACCAAAGCGGATGAACTTCCAACCATGATGTGACTTGTTAGGCAGCTTGTCATACACCAATTCAGGCTCTGGTATTTTAGGCAGGCTTGCTTCTATATTGCGGTAACGCCAAATCTTATCCACCTCTGCGACATACAAATCGCCTTGGTGAAAAGTAATCCCTGATGGCAGAAAAAGATCGCTGGCCACTTCAAACATAACATCTGCTTGGTAGTCATTATTACTGTCTACTAACGCATGCACTTTGCCCGTTTTACGGCTGCCGACAAACAGTGTGCCTTTATCTCCAAGCGCCATCTGCCGTGCGTTTGGAACATTGCTTGCGTAGGTGGATATTTCAAACCCGTCTGGAAGGGTTATTTTGTCAATCGGTAGGGCCGCATTGGCGATTGAGGGCAGTAGTAAACTCATTGAAACGGTCAGTTGTTTTAGCACAAGCTTCATCCTTGTTATTATTATGATCCCATAATAGGGCTAACTGGCTGCAGATGAAAAGTGCCTGCTCGATCACAAGCACTATTTTATCTCGTTACAGCGTTTTAGTTACAGCTAAGTGGGTCGCTAATTAGTATAAATGCAATGTACTTAACCGATTTGCAATATAATTACCCGATAATGTTAATAACGGTTAGTAGATTTGCCTTTTTGAGATAAAATGTCTGATTAATTATCTGTAAATGTTGGCCTTTCGAGAATAATCTGACAGGTTATATCTTGCAGTCTAATTTTTGAACTGATGTTTGTTAGTCACTAGGTGGAACGTTGAATGATAGAGATTGATGTCTCAGATACTCAACAAGTTCAGTGGGGAAGTTCCATTGACATGCTTGCGCGTGTTTCTGGTTGCTCCGTTGCACTATTAAGGGTGGGCCATGATGGTTGCTTTGATGTGCTTTCAGCTACCAGGATGAGTGATGCTAGTTTAGAACGTCTCTGTCAAAATTGTACTCAACAAGCTTTTTCACAAGCATCAAGCTCGCGAGCCCTGTTGAATCCGCAAGACGTTATTAGACCTATAGCGGCTAATGACCAATATTTTGAAGTCGATTTAAGCTGCTCAATGCCTATCTATTGGCCGTCACAGGCGCTATTTGGCTATTTGTGCATTACCCAAGAAAACCCTCAAACAGTCGCCACTTTAAGTAAGGCAGATTTAAGACTATTGCTCAAACAGTCTGCCGATAGTATGGAGTTGGATCTAAGTAAACTTTACCGTGATTACCGTAAGAGCTTTCAGCGTAATACCACTGAGTCGCTGAATGTGAGCTTGCAGCAATTTATCGATGCAATGAAAGAGCACGTATGGATGAAAGATGCTGATGGTCGCTACATTTTTGTGAATCAAAGTGTTGAAATGGCCTGGGAGCTATCACAGCAGCAAATCCTTGGTCATACCGACGAAGAGTTATTTCCTCCATATCTAGCGCAGCAGTTTATCGAAGGCGATAAAGCATCTATTACCAAAGGCGTGCAAGTGACAGCTGGTGAGTGTAAAGGGCTGGATATTGGTAATGTTGAATCTTGGTTAGAGACCACCAAAGTGCCTGTTGTCAGCGATGCTGGAGAGCTTGCCGGTATCATTGGTATTTCCCGTAATATCTCAACCCATAAAGCGGCACAAGATCAGCTAGAGCTCGCATCCCGCGTATTTGAAAACTCGGTGGAAGGGGTGCTTATCACTGATGTGGATGGGGTGATTGTTGATGCTCACGGTGCTTACACTGAGATCACTGGCTTTGATAAAAGTGAACTAATTGGTCACACCCCTAGAGTGTTTAGCTCAGGGCGGCATGATAAGGCTTTTTTTGAGTCCTTTTGGCAATCATTACTGACGAGTGGTAAGTGGCACGGTGAGATCTGGAATCGACGCAAGAACGGTGCCGTGTTCCCACAATTGCTAACCATTAGTGCGGTTTACGGCGATGAGCACCAAATCCGCTATTTTGTTGCTGTGTTTGCTGACTTATCAACCCAGAAAAAGAATGAGGCTGAACTGGCTCATTTAGCCTTTCATGACCCTCTGACTAAATTGCCTAATCGAATGGCAGTCACTTCTCGGTTAGAGCAAGAGATAAGACTGGCAAACCGTAGCGAATATCAATTAGGTGTTATTTACGTTGACGTCGATCTCTTCAAGCAGGTTAACGAGAGCTTTGGTCATGTTATTGGTGACGAAGTGCTGGTTGAGCTAAGCCAGCGTTTAACGTTAGCGTTAGGCAGCCTAGCGACGATTGCTCGCCTTGGTGGTGACGAGTTTGCAGTGATTTTACCGAATATTGAAAGTAGCGACATGCTGCTACTGCGGCTCAGTAAGCTACAGCAAGTTTTTGAACGGCCCTTTATGCTAACTGGCCATGGTCCTGTGAGGCTGACCGCAAGTATGGGAGTCGCTCTTTATCCTCAAGATGGTCGTGATTCCAGTACTTTACTGGTTAATGCTGATGCCGCTATGCACCGAGCCAAACAAGATGGTCGTAATAACTATGCTTTTTATACTCAGTCATTAACGTATGAGTCGGTTGCGCATTTAAAATTACAAAGTGCGTTACATGATGCACTGGCTCAAGATGCATTTTACTTGGTGTATCAGCCCAAGGTTGATTGTCAGACAAAAGCATTAAATGGTTTTGAAGCGTTGCTACGTTGGGATGATCCAGTCTTAGGAAGTATTTCTCCGGTTATTTTTATTCCTGTCGCTGAGAAGATTGGCCTAATTCAGGAGGTTGGACGTTGGGTATTGCAACAGGCATGTGAGCAGGGCGTGCTTTGGCTGGCTGAAGGGAAAGATTTTGGCCGTATTGCAGTCAATGTGGCTGGGCCGCAACTGCAACGACGCAATTTTGTCAATGAAGTCGCGGACGTGTTAAAAGACACAGGCTTACCTGCGAATTGTCTTGAATTGGAAGTCACGGAAAGCTGTATGATGTCAGATCCTGAATCTGTTGGCAGTGATCTTATCTTGTTGGCAGAGATGGGAATTATGTTATCTGTTGACGATTTTGGTACCGGCTACTCATCGCTTAACTATCTTAAAAAACTACCGATTAACAAGCTAAAAATTGATCAAAGCTTTGTTAGGGATATCCCTGAAGATGTCAATAATACCGCAATTGCCAAGGCTGTGATTGCGCTGGGCCATTCGCTTAATTTAAGGGTGATAGCTGAAGGTGTTGAAACGCCAGAGCAGGCACAATTTCTTGCAGATAATGGCTGCGATGAAGCTCAAGGCTATTTGTACAGTAAGCCGAAAAAATCAGCTGAACTGGAGCATTTTTTTAAGGCGCCATACAGTCTCTAACGCTTAGGTTCTAGTGCAGCATTAAAATTTGCTAGAGGCGTGACATCGCCTGCTTGCATGTCATCAATATAGATATTGCCAATTCTGACTCTGACCAACCTAAGTGTGGCAAAACCTACAGCTGCGGTCATCTTTCTTATCTGACGATTTTTACCTTCACACAAGGTTACTGAAATCCAACTCGTTGGCCCATGGCGGGGATCGCGAATTTTACGTCCTCTTGTTGGCAGTGTTGGTTCTTCTAGCAACTTGAATGCGTTACAGGGCAAGGTTTGGTACTTCTTGCCGTTAATACCGATCTCTACACCTTGTTGTAGCGCAGTTATTGCACTGGTTGTGATATCGCCATCGACTTGTACGTAATACTCTTTTTCAATACCTTTACTGCGAACTTGGTGACTCATCATGCCATCTGTTGTGAGTAATAACAGCCCCTCCGAGTCGTGATCTAACCTGCCTATTGCCATGGTTTTCGCAGGGAAGTTAAACAGCTCTCCGAGTAGCTTTTTGCGTTTACGGGTTTCAGGTAAAAACTGACTTAAAAATCCATAGGGTTTATAAATCTTAAAATGTTGATGGCTGCTGATAACTGTAGTCGTGCAGGCTTGTTCTTGATCGTTTAATGACATCTAGGTGGTCTTCATCAACATTTAGGAAGTGCCATTATAAATAGCATCGCAGTTTCAAGCCAATTTAGTCGAAATAGACTAATTTCTATATCAAGCATCAATAGTAATGACAGCGTTGTCATTTGAGGTTATAGTTATGTTACATAACGCGTTGGCAATAGCGTATTTTGCTACTATTTTCTCTGTTTCTGTTGTCGCCATATTGCTGTGGCATTGCAGTGACTGTTAGATACTCACTTTTATTGGATCCATTTATGCAAATCGTAATATTAAAAGACAGTGCTGCAGTCGCGGCCTATGGCGCAAATATTTTTATAAAACAGCTGCAGAAGAGATCAAACTCAGTGCTGGGCTTAGCAACAGGGTCAACGCCAGTTTCCCTTTATCAGCAGCTGATTGAAGCGACCAAGGCTGGCAATATTTCATTTTCTAATGCCACGACGTTTAATCTTGATGAGTATCTTGGCCTTGCGGGCACGCATCCGCAAAGTTACCGTTACTTTATGAAGCAGCAGTTGTTTGACCATATCGATATTGATCAAGCAAACACCCATGTACCACCAGGTGATGCCGCTAACCCAATTACCGCTTGCCAAGGTTATGAACAGCAGATAGAAGCCGCTGGTGGTATCGACATCCAGCTATTAGGGATAGGTCGTAATGGCCATATTGGTTTCAATGAACCTTCATCGGGTTTAATGTCGCGTACTCGAGTGAAGACGTTAACTAAAGCAACAATTGACGATAATGCGCGTTTCTTTGAAGGCGATGAGTATCAACCGCACCTGTCGATCACCATGGGTATTGGCACCATCATGGATGCCAAGAAAGTCGTGCTATTAGCGACTGGCGCAAATAAAGCGCAAGCAATTAAGGCGACAGTTGAAGGCCCGTTAACTGCAGCATGCCCTGCGTCGGCGCTACAGATGCATAAAGATGTGGTACTGGTGATAGATGAAGCGGCAGCTGCGAGTTTGTCTGATTGTGATTTTTACAAGCATATCGAAGCTGAGAACCAGAAACTAATGGCTAGGCTTGGGTTGTAAAGGTCGTCAAAAATTGTAGGGCAAATCTAATTAGGGTCTGTTGACCTTTCGAGCTTAGTTTTTGTTCGATTCTTTACCATAAGGAATAATGCTTCTAGTGCAAGGCTTGAGCGATGACGCTTAGCCAGCTAAGTTAAGCGCACATAACGCATTCTAGTCATAAAAGAATAGAAGCAATGAAACGAATCCAAAGGACAGCATTTCTTGGCCATTTTTTCTGCGTTAAAGACTATTTGTGGAGAATGACTACACTACATAGCCTCTGCCTTGCCAAAATGGCCAATAAATTGCTGTAAAAACAACCATGAAACATCAACAGACCCTACTAAAAAGGGACGAGCTCAGGCTTGTCCCTTTTTGGGTTTAACGCTTGAATAAGTTATCTAGCGTTAATCGCCCTTATTAAGCATCACCAAACTAGGCTAGCGAATCACCTCAAATACCACCACTGTTCATATGTTAATTATTTGTATACTCTAAATTGGTTGAGATAATTTTTAAATCAAAAGCTAGCGATAAGAACCAAGCTATAAAAAATCAAAGAGCTTAATCACTTATAAAGAGTAAAAAATTATGTTAAAAAAATTCTCCATTGCAGTGCTGGTTGTCGTGGCACTGCCCTTTATTATTGCGTTATTTGTGCAGAAAGAGTATTCGGTCGTCACCCAAATCACCATAGACAAACCAGTGGCTGAAGTGTTTGATTATGTGAAGCACCTAAAGAATCAAGACAACTTTAGTGTCTGGGCACAGATGGATCCTGATATGGTTAAAAGCTACCGCGGCACTGATGGAACCGTAGGTTTCGTATCTCGTTGGGAAAGCCAATTAGAAGATGTAGGTGTTGGCGAGCAGGAGATAATGCGCATTAATGAAGGCAAGCGGATTGATTTTGAGTTGCGATTCTTTTCGCCTTTTGAGTCAACCGATCCTGCTTTCATGAGCACCGAAGCCTTAGCGGCTAACCAAACATTGGTGCAGTGGGGTTTTGATGGCCATTTAGATTACCCAATGAACCTGATGTTCCTGTTTCTAGATTTCGAAACCATGATTGGCAATGACCTTAACCAAGGGCTAAAGCAGTTAAAACAGCAACTAGAATCACAGTAAGCTTAGCTTGCATAGGTAAGTTGAAACGGTTAAAAATCGATAATAATAACGATAAGCTAGGAAATAATATGACAGAAGCCCATCACCCGCTAACGGACTTTATTGAGTATCCTGAAGACGAAATGCTTGAGCGTGCCCAGCAAAACTATCAAGAGGTAAAGCGTCGTCACTCGATTCGTAAGTTCTCAGACCGTGCTGTTCCCCGAGAGATTATTGAAAAATGCATTTTAGCCGCGGGCACAGCGCCCAATGGTGCCAATCATCAACCTTGGCATTTTGTTGCCATTAACAATCCTGAAATTAAAGCGCAGATCCGCCATGAGGCTGAAGCGCTTGAGCAGGCGTTTTATGCCGGCCGAGCCGGTGAAGAGTGGTTAGATGCGCTAAAGCCTTTAGGCACTAATGCCAGCAAGCCCTATCTTGAACATGCACCTTGGCTGATTGCGATTTTTAGTAAGAAGCGCAGCGAAGAGGAGGGTGAGCAGAAGACTAACTACTATGTGCATGAGTCGGTAGGGATCGCGACAGGTTTTTTGATCCAAGCATTGCACAATGCCGGACTAGGAACGCTTACTCATACTCCCAAACCCATGTCTTTTCTCAGTAAAGTCTGTGGCAGAGATAATTCAAACGAACGACCTTATATGCTGATTATTGCAGGTTATCCAAGTGAGGGTGCCACGGTGCCAGAACATGCGCTGCAAAAGAAAGAGTTAGCAGAGATCTGCGACTTTCTCTAAAGGTAAAAGCTAAAAGGATAAAAGAAAGAGCATAGCGTCAGTCGACGGTATGCTCGTTTTTATGGCTTGTTAAGTTAGCGCTTAAAGCGAAGCGTGCGGCCCAAATACCTCGTAGTGTATGCGCTCAGCTTCGACGCCTAGCTCTATTAACTGTTGCTTAGCAAACTGCATAAAAGCAACGGGTCCACATAGGTAATAATCGCCATGCTCAATCGGCAGTGCATCTCTCAACGTGGCAAAGTTCATAAAGCCTTGGTGGATGTTGCTAACATTAGCCACTTCATTCGATTGAGCAATATCGCGATACCAAGTGTGATGCTGCAAATCTAAACTTAACCCTAGCGTTTCCACTCGTTGGTTAAATGAGTGCTGCTCAACGCCTTCACAGGCATGCAGGTAGAATACTGGTTTAGCAAAAGACTTAGCCGCCAACATCTCCAGCATTGATTGCATCGGCGTCACCCCGACACCTGCAGAAATAAGTACTACAGGTGCTTCGCGCTCCTCGTAGTGAAAATCGCCAGCGGGTGGATAGACATCAATATTGTCACCTACATTGATGTGATCATGCAGGTAGTTCGATACTACACCTGGCGTTGTTTGTGCTTCGCGCTTCACTGAGATGCGGTATTGCTTGCCATTAGGTTTGTCCGATAGCGAGTACTGACGCATTTCTCGATATTCATGTTCAGTAGGCTCTACACAAATCCCAAGGTACTGGCCAGGTTCAAAGTCAATAACAGCTTGGCCATCAACAGGAGTTAAAACAAAGCTTGTTACCAGTTCAGACTCTTTAGTTTTTTCGGTAATTGTAAATTGTCGTGCACCCTGCCAGCCGCCAGTCTCATTGGCACTTCTATGATAAAGGGCACCTTCGCGCTCGATAAAGATCCCTGCGAGTACACCGTAAGCAGCCCCCCAAGCTTCTTCAACTTCTGGGGTAAAAGCATCCGGTGCTAATTCTCTTAGGGTCTCAAGTAGGTGATGACCCACAATTGGATAATGCTCTGGCTGAATATTAAAGCTGGTATGTTTATGGGCGATGCGCTCAACGGCGCCAGTTAATGCACCTAAGTTATCAATATTTTTTGCGTAAGCTGCAACCGCATTGAAAAGAGCTGCTGGTTGATCGCCAGAGTGCTGGTGGCTCAAGTTGAAGATATGTTTTAGCTCTGGGTTGTGGCTAAACATACGTTTATAAAAGTGCTCAGTGATGGCAGTACCAGCAGACTCTAATAACGGAATGGTGCTTTTTACTATGCTGATATGTTTTTCAGATAACATCTAAATATCCTTAATCAATTTTTGTGCTCGAATACCGCACTGTTAGGGTGTAATTTCTGGTTGTAATTTAAGGTTATAATTTTTCGAATCTATTCTGATTCGACGCTAAAAACTCGGTTTAGTTCGGCCTAGGACGCACAAGGATAAGGCTGTAGTGCCAGATGAATAAACTGAAGGCGACTACCCAGCAAGTTGCGCTAATATCCCAAGCCAAGATGGGCTGTTGAGCTAACGGCAATATCACTCGTGCTAAGGCTCCTGCAAGAATAAGCATGAAGGCGATATTGATCGAAAAATGAGGCTTTAATGGTCGACCGGTATGACCTAATGAGACTCGGGCAATCATCGCGAGGATCATTGCGCCTAAGGTGCCCACGGTAATTAAGTGCAGTGCATCGGCAAAGCGCAGTGCATCAATGTGATAGCTCGCACCTAAGGCGATTAAGCCTAATGCTAACGCTAAGTATGAACCGTGTAGTGACCATAGTAGTGGCACCTTTAAAGTGGCTAGACTATTCCAGTTGAGCAAACGCAGTAGGTGCATAACACCCGCTAATATCAGTAACGTTGCTGGAGTAAAGGGAAGCTCAATGAAGTAGCCGCTGAAAAAGACCGCTAATCCAAGTAGAGACACCCAAGGTAACCATTTGTCCAATTGTGGTGTTGATTTTACCTTGGCATTTTCAGCGCCTCTGCCGGTAAAGAAGGGAATGACACGACCACCAATTATGCCGACTAGCAAGCAAAATAGTAAAATCGCGCAGCGAGAAAGGTGCATCGCCAACTCGGTATAACCATTTATATCTGCCAGCAAAAAGCCGATATTAAATGACATCATTGCTGTTAGTAATGGAATGAATTGATAGTTGCGGTTACTTTTAGCTTTAATCACCATATTGGCTAGATAGCCAATTGAGATAAGCCACCAAGATGCTTGCAGTGCGACCGCTGCTAGCTGCAATTTTGGGTCGTTCGACCAGAGTAAACCACGTACCGCTAGCCAGATTAGTGTTAGCGCGATTAGTGGTAAACCATTTATGCTACGGCGGTTGGTCCAGGTCTGGGCGGCGGTAAGTAAAAAGCCAACCGCAATGGTTGCTGCAAAGCCAAATAACATTTCATGGATATGCCAAACAACAGGGCTCAGGCCTGTTGTTGCTAGGCTAGGCAGTTGACCATGTAAAAAGAGTAGCCAAGCTGCAATGCTTAGCACTGATGATAATGTGGCAGCTAAAAACCAAGGCCTAAAAGCCAACTCCCATAAAGGCATATCACCTAGCTTATCTAGCAACGAATCAGGTTTTACTACTACAGCCTCGACTTCACCGCTGGCAGAGAGTACTTGCTTGGTCTTGGGAGCGCTAATCGTTTGCATCAGTATTTTGTCCAAATGTTCATAAACAGTAATTGTTATCTAAGGTTCTTGCGTGTGGCAGTACTACAATTGCAAGTGCCCCATGCCATCGAGCCCTATGCAGCGCATCACATAACCAATCTTGACCGCTGTAGCGAAAATAATGAGTCCGATATGGCTAGCGACCTGCGCTGCCAGTGAAAAGTTATCGGCGTAGGAGTAGCCAACTAATATGCACAATATTAAGCCAGTAACTGCAATCAACATGGTGCTGTTGCCGCCAATAAGTGCATGAGAATAGAAATGGCTTGAATCCGTATCGGCCTGCTTGAGAGTAAGTTGTTGTGTTGTTGCAATGACTCCCTTATCAATCTGTTGATGAGCTAATTCATCGACTAAGTCTTCGTGAGAGTTGGGCATTGTTTGTGTGATAATCATGAGTTTGCTCCATTTGCTCAGCTACAGGTTAAGCTCTATATCACTTGTTGCTATTGCGATAACCGTGCCAAAGTTGTAAACAGCGATAAATGCCAGTATTCATGATTTTAAGTGAACTTGTGTAGTCATAATGACTGCTTGGTGGTGTGGTCATTATGACTCTTTAGAGTGTTTTTGAGTGCTGGAAGGCTACATGATAAACTCGTGTTAGTTTTAAATGATTAGGTACACCTTGTGAGTGATATATCCTCAGCCGCTTTAGTGCAGCTCGCCCTCGATTTGACTGACAGCTTAACCACTCATGATAGATTTGAGCGCTTGCTCAATACTGTCCGACATACCATCAGTTGTGATGCCGTTGTGTTGCTGCATGTGCAAGGAGAATATCTAAAACCGCTGGCGCAACAAGGGCTGACGAAAGAGACTCTAGGTCGCCGATTTGAGATAGCGTCTCATCCTAGGTTTGAGCTTATTTGTGCGTCGCAAACACCAGTACGTTTTGCTGCTGACAGTAAATTGGCCGATCCCTACGATGGTCTGCTGATTGCTCATGAAGGGGATCTGCCTGTGCATGCTTGCATGGGATTACCACTGCTTTCTGATGATAAGTTGATCGGTATTTTGACCTTGGACAGTATGCTACCTAAGGTGTTCGATGAGATCCCTAAGCGTACGCTAGACATTATTGCAGCAATGTCTGCAGCCACCCTGAATACCGCTATTTTATTGCAGCAACTTGAACAGCTTTCTAAACATAACCAGAAGGTTGTTGCCGAACTGACCCACGAAGCATTAGTTAAAGATGGTGGTGAGTTGATTGGTAATAGCGAGATAATGGTTAAACTCAAGCGTGAAATAGAGATGGTCGCAGCCTCCAATTTTTCTATTTTAATCGAGGGTGAAACTGGCGTAGGTAAGGAGCTGGTGGCAAGAACTCTACATCGGCAATCTAGCCGCAGCGAAGGCCCTTTAGTTTATGTTAACTGCGCAGCTTTGCCGGAAAGCTTAATTGAAAGTGAGCTATTTGGTCATGTTAAAGGCGCATTTACCGGGGCTGATCGAAATAGGACTGGTAAGTTCAGCTTAGCCAGCGGCGGCACCATATTTTTAGATGAGATTGGCGAGTTACCACTGGCGGTACAAAGTAAGTTACTTAGGGCGTTGCAAAATCAAGAGATTCAAGTTGTAGGTAAAGACGATGTTGAATATGTTGATGTACGCATTCTCGCTGCAACCAATAGACAATTAAAAGTAGAGGTCGAGCAGGGGCGTTTTCGCGCCGATCTGTATCACCGCCTGAGCGTGTATCCCGTTATTGTGCCGCCATTAAGGCAGCGTGAAGGCGACATCAGTTTGCTCAGTGGCTACTTTATCGAATTAACGCGGCGTAAGCTCGGCATGAGTCAATTGACCTTAGATGCCAGCGCGATAAAAATGCTAAATCAGTATGACTGGCCAGGTAATGTGCGTGAGTTAGAGCACGTTATAAGTCGAGCGGCGCTGCGGGCGAGAAGTGAGAGTACTGCAGCTATAGTGCGCATTGGATTAGGCCACTTAGCTTTATTGTTACCCCATGCATCTGAAAAGGATCGCAGTAAGGAAGAGACTGAAGACTCGGCACTGCAAATCGATATACTAGCCAAGGGAAACCTTAAGCAGCAGACCGATGATTTTCAGCGGCAACGTATTTTGCAAACTCTTACTCAGCAGCATGGCAACTGGTCTGCAACTGCTAAAGCGCTGCAGATGGATCGTGCTAATTTAAATCGTTTGGCAAAGCGTTTGGGTATTCGAGTGAGCAAGAGTATTGTGATTGAGGGGCGTGATGCTGGGCCGAACAATGGATAAAGCTAGCATTAAATCTGGCTAACGATCTTATTGAAGAGTAGTTTGAGCCGTTAAGGTTAGTACTGATAGTGTTTTTCTCGAACGTATCATCTCCAGCACTCTCGTGATTCTTGTTGGGGAAATCGATACGATCAAGTTCATGAAGTCGGCAATGCAGAAAGCTAAGGATAAAGTCATGGATAAAGCTAATATTTTTGAAAACTTGGCTAAAGACCTTACTGAGGAGCAATTTGAGCCGTTAGTACAAACTGATAGTGTTTTAGTCGAGCGTATCATCTCTAAAGCTCACGTGACTCCGGTTGGTGAGTGGTACGATCAAACTCGCAGCGAGTGGGTGATGGTGATGCAGGGCGCAGCTAAACTAGAGTTTGCAACTGGAGAGGTGGTGAGTTTAAAGCAAGGTGACTACGTCAATATTGGCGCCCACGTAAAGCATCGAGTTGCTTGGACCTGTGAGCAAACAGAAACAATTTGGTTGGCGGTTCATTACTGATTATAAGTTCAGTCGCTATCAGTAACTTTTGGTTATTAATAAATAGGAAGCGAGTCATTATGCAACATGAAAAGTGGACGTGCATTAAGTGTAATCATAGAGAGTTTGAAACCGGCGAGATTCGGGTATCCGGAGGATTTTGGTCACGTATTTTTGATATGCAGAACAAGCGTTACTATGCTGTCACTTGTAGCAACTGTAGTTATACCGAATTCTATAAAGGAAAATCTTCTGCCTTAGGTAACGCTTTCGATCTGTTTACCTAAGCGACTCTGTACTGATGCTGCTGAATTCATAGGTAAATAATCAGTCGCTTAACTATCCTCAAAGCTGTGACTTTTCAGCTTCGATATTGATTAGCCGTTGATGTGCTTCATTAACGGCTAATATTACCTATTAGCTAACGCCAAAACGCTGCTTTTTTGCTATAATCTTCGCCCAAAATAATAGTGTCTCCCTTTTTTGAGTGATTTTTTATGAGTAATGTTGGTATCTTCAGACCGAACGAAACGCCAGATGGTGAGCCTTTAGCGCCGCTAGAGACCAACTCTAACCGTCTTGAGTTGTTAGCGCCGGCTAAAAATGCTGACTTCGGTATTGAGGCTATTCGCCACGGTGCTGACGCTGTATATATTGGTGGCCCTGCATTTGGCGCTCGTGCAACCGCAGGAAACAGCGTTGAAGACATCGCTCGTTTATGTACCTTTGCTCATCAATATCACGCTCAAGTTTTTGTCGCTATCAATACTATCTTGATGGATGAAGGGGAACTTGAAGCGGCACAAAAGCTGATTTGGCAAGTTTATGAAGCTGGTGCCGATGCGCTGATTGTTCAAGACATGGGGATCCTCCAGCTCGACTTACCGCCAATTGCGTTACATGCCAGTACCCAGATGGATAACCGTAGCCCAGAAAAAGTCGCATTTTTAGAGCAGGTTGGTTTCTCGCAAGTGGTACTTGCCCGTGAGCTTGGTTTAAGCCAAATTCGTGAGGTTGCCGCTAAGACTGATATGCAGATTGAGTTCTTTATTCATGGTGCGTTATGTGTTGCCTACAGCGGGCTGTGTAATTTAAGTCACTCTTTCAGCAATCGCAGTGCAAATCGCGGTGAATGCTCACAATTATGTCGTCTGCCTGCAGATCTAAAAACTCGCCAAGGTGAGGTGTTAGCACAGAACGAACATTTACTGTCACTCAAAGACAATAACCAAACTGATAACTTAGAAGATCTGATTGATGCGGGTGTGCGCTCGTTTAAGATTGAAGGTCGCCTTAAAGATCTAAGTTACGTTAAAAATGTCACCGCCCATTACCGCCAAGCACTGGATAAGATCATTGCTAAGCGTCCTGAGTTTAGCGCCTCATCCCATGGTCGCTGTGAGCATACTTTTACACCGGATCCAGAAAAAACCTTTAACCGTGGTAAAACTGACTACTTTGTCCATGAACGTAACCAAGGGATGAATGACTTCCGCTCGCCAAAATATATTGGGGAAGAGGTCGCAGTGGTTAAACGTATAGGTAAAGATTTTATTGAAGTGAGCTCAGAGCACAGCTTCAATAATGGTGATGGCTTGTGCTTTTTCCCAAGTAACTACGCCGAAGCTAAACAGTCTGACGACAAGTTAAAAGGTTTACGAGTAAACCGTGCTGATGGTCTAACACTATTCGTTGCCCGTATGCCTAAAGAGTTGCAGGTCGGCATGACTATCTACCGTAACCATAACCAAGCCTTTGAAACGGTACTGGCAAAAGAATCAGCCAAGCGAATTATTGGCGTCGATATTACTCTTGCCGATAGTGATGATGGTGTGTCATTGACCATGACTGACGTATACGGTCACACGGCAACGCAGTCTTTAATCTGCGAGAAAACGCCCGCTACCGATGTTGAAAAGGCGTTGAAAGGGCTACGTAAACAACTGGGTAAACTCGGCAGTACTGACTTTAATGCTCAACAAATTAATATCGCTACGGCTAAGCCTTGGTTTATTCCTACCTCAGTATTAAATGGTTTGCGCCGTGATACTGTTGCTGCACTGGAGCTTGCTAGGGTCAACGATTATCAGCGTCCTAAAGCATGGAAGTACAACCAAGATGCCGTCTATCCAGTTAAGCACTTAAGTTATTTAGGTAATGTGGCAAATGATAAGGCCAAAGCCTTTTATCAGCGCCACGGTGTGATAGAGATTGAAGATACTTATGAGAAAAATGGTGTCACCGAAGATGTGCCATTAATGGTCACCAAGCACTGCTTGCGCTTTAACTTTAATCTGTGTCCAAAAGAGGTGCCGGGGATCAAGGCTGAACCTATGGTGTTAGAGATTGGCAAAGATGTATTGAAGCTCGTTTTCGATTGTCCCAAGTGCGAGATGATGGTGGTTGCCGAGAATAGGCAAGTGCCTAACTCAAAGAAGATTTAGATATTTTAAAAATCGCCTTATGGCGATTTTTTTATAGCTGAGGTAAGTTTACCGTTACGATTTGCATTGAATTAACGGCGCTTCAACGGTAGCGACTTAAAATATTAAGGAAAATAGCATGGGATTATTCGATTCATTAATGGGTAACGCGTCAGAGGTTAATCTTGAGGAGCTCACCGAGGAACTTAGCCCAATAATGGCAGACAATGAGTCACTGGCTTTGGCCTATAAAGTGGTTCGGGATATGTTTGTATTTACCAACAAGCGACTAATTCTTATCGATAAACAGGGAGTAACGGGCAAGAAGGTTAGCTATCATTCAGTACCTTACAAAGCGATTACTCATTTTGAAGTGGAAACTGCGGGATCTTTTGATATGGACGCTGAGCTAAAGTTGTGGATCTCGGGTCAAAAAGAGCCATTAATCAAAGAGCTAAAACGTGGCACTGATGTGGTAGGTATACAAAAGACTATCGCAAACTTCTCGTTATAAGTTTAATCACTCATCAGTGACTAGCACCATTCACCGCAGTATTAACTGCGGTTGTTCCAACGCCAACTAGGCTTACTGAGTATGTCTTGGCCAACAATCTCCGTTTGCCCTAACTGTTTATCCAGCTCTATCAAATTGCAATCTTCAAACTGATTCAGTGAGTTAATTAATCGATTGGCATGGGAAACCACCCATAACTGACAGCGCTCGGAAGCTTTGATGATTAAGCGAGAAAGCGCTGGCAGTAGATCGGGGTGCAAACTCGTTTCAGGCTCATTTAGTACCATCAATTCTGGCGGACGTGGAGTCAGTAATGCTGCGACCAACAAGAGATAGCGCAAGGTTCCGTCTGATAGTTCAGCCGCATTAAGTGGCCTTAACAAACCTTGTTGATGAAACTTAAGACTCAGCATGCCATTTGACTCATATTCAATGACCACATGAGCGCCTGGAAACGCGTCGCTTAAAGCGGTATCAAACGCTTCTCTATCGCCCACTTCAAAGATAGTTTGAATCGCCGAGGCTAGGTCTCTGCCGTCATGGTGTAGCACAGGTGTTCGAGTGCCGAGCTGTGGCTTACGTGCGGGAGCCTCACTGTCACTGCGGAAGTGATCGTAAAAGCGCCAGGCTCGAATGTTATCACGTAGGCGGATAACCTCAGGTGTTCGTTCAGGGTCGGCAAGCTCAGTAAAGAGACTATCGCTATGCTGCATATGCACATTCAAGGTTTGCCAGCCTGCTGATTTTGCCTTTTCAGCGCGGCTTTTGACTAAGGCAGAGCGGCGCTCAACTAATACTGTCGATGGGCGATAGACATTACCAACCCAAATAGCCTCACGTTTAATCTGCGGATCTAAGCCAAATAAAGTGGTGGAGTCGGGCTTAGGTAAGCCAAGCTCAATTAAATAACTGAATTGGTCGCTGGCAAAGCCAAGTTTAAGTCGTTTTACCTCTTGTCTAACGGTCGGCTCAACCGGTGTTTCCCCTGCAAGCATCGCACGCGAAAGTGTTTCAGGCCCGGCCCAAAAGCTAGAGTCTAAACCTCCTTCTAGGGCCAGTGCGTTGACGACTCCACCTTGAGCGGTTTGAGCCAATAGCCTTAGCGCTTTGTAAAGGTTGGATTTACCACTGCCATTCGCCCCTGTCACCAGGTTTAGCTGTGCCAGTGGTATGGTGACATCACGTAAAGAGCGATAGTTTTTAATGGCAAGTGCGGTTAGCATTTTGTTGTGATTAGTCCTTATGCTCTGAGTTATTCTTTGAGGGTTATCAGCGGAGTGAATGGGCTGGATTGATTTTGGCTGTTAACACGTGATCTTGCCAGCGTCCGGCTATTTTTAAATAGGACTTAGCAAACCCTTCCTGCTCAAATCCTAATTGTTCTAGCAATGCAGCACTGCGCTGGTTACTTGTCATATAATTTGCCATCACTCGATGTAAACCTAGCTCATTAAACACATAAGCTAATGCTGCTTGCAGTACTTCGTGCATATAAGCCTGACCTTGATACCTCGCCGAGACAGAGTAACCCAAATTACAGGCCTGAAAAATACCTCTTACAATATTGGTAAAGTTACAGACAGCGATAACCTCTTGGGATGCCTTGTCTAACGCAACCAATTTTAATGCTGAGCCATTTTCAAATTGGTTTACGTTTTCTGCAAGCTGCCGTTGCCAATGTTCAAGGCTATAAAAACTGTCGTTTCTTGTAGGCTCCCAAGCGCTGAGATGCTCTCTATTTAGGCTGTAATAATCGAGCATCAGCTGAGCCTTTTCAGGGGGCAAAACAACCAAATTAGTTCTTGTTGTTTCTATGAAAGGCGTATCAATATCGATAGGTCTATCCATGACTATATTTCCAATTATAGTGGCTACGATTTTATTGCTGTTATCAGCTAAGAGGCTGTATTTATACTAAGACTTCATTAAGCACTCTTTGCCAGTTTTGCCCCATGATCTTATCGCGTTGGTTACTCGTAAAGCCTGCCTTACCCAACGCCAAGTCAATACGCTCCATACGGTCGATATGATTCAGTTCAGGGATCACTACATGTTCCGGCTCAACATCGTAACCGAGGACGTTCTTTTCACGCAGACTGTGCCACCAACTAAGGTATTGTTTTACCCCTTCGGCATTATTGTTGTTCAGTTCAAGTAAGTTCTTTTGGCCGCGCAGTGGGTAGTCATTGGCAATGGCGACGGCATCAATTCCACCCACTTTGGCGACATGTTTAAGGTGGTTAATATAATGGTCAACGGTAGGTACTTTATCGTTGGTAAGCCAAAAGCTCATCATAAATACCCCAAATAGTCCGCCGGTATCACTAATGGCTTTAATCACTTCATCTGGGCTGCAACGTGCATGATTCACTATGGCGCGCACTGCACCATGGCTTTGTACGATTGGCGAGTTGCTTATTTTTGCAGTGTCGAGCGCAGCTTGCGGACTTGAGTGGCTGACATCAACTAGAATGTTTTTCTGGTTGAGTTTTTCAATGAGCGCCTCACCCGCTTTGGTTAATGGCAGGTTTAAACCTCCGTTAGCATCATTATCAAGTGCTCCACCACTAAACCGATTACCGTAATGGTGAGTAAGCTGCAGGGCTCGCAGGCCTTTCGCGTGGAACTCATCAACTTGGTCTAAGTTATTGTTGATACTGGTTTCTACGCAATCGGCTCCTTGGATCTGAAAGAAGACTGCAGTGCGATCGGTCTGCTTCGCGCGTTTAATGTCACTGCCTGAGAGCCCTAAAACTAGCTTGTCTTTGTTGCTTTCTACTCGGGTTTTAGCCTCTGCGATACTCTTGATGCAAGCTTTATAGGTGCGCTTGTAGTTAGTGGTGCCATCGGGCTGTTTAATCGCCTCAATGGCTGATATGTCACAAAGATAAGCATCAACTTTTGAAGTGTTAAGGTCGGCTAAGTCATCAGGAAGAAAGCAAAGTCCATCAACATATAGCCGCTGTTCATTCTGCGCTAACGCAGAAAAAGAGCCGAGTTGGCTTAATATGGTGCCAGCGGTAATACCTTTAATTAGTTGGCGTCTGTTGATTAATTTCTGCATGTTTATTCTTTGCCTTCATTAGATTAGCGACAGTTTTTATAATCAACATACTATACCTTTATCACTTCAAAAAAGATGTTTTTGATGATGAGTAACGTTTCCTTAGCGAGTTAAACCTCAGTAATATTGCTCACTATTAATTCAACGCTGTTAGCGTATTTTGGGCTTGTTTAGCGGACGTATGCGACTATTCGACAGCTTGACATTGGTTAGTTCTTCAGTGAGTATCGAGGCTAAATTGAAGTGAATCAAATAATATACAAAGGCTTATAAATTAGGGGCTGTTGATCTTTCGAACTTAGTTTTTGTTCGATTCTTTACCGTAAGGAATAATTATTTTAGTACAAGGCTTGAGCGATGATGCTTAGCTGGCTAAGCGAAAAGCTCGTAACGCACTCTAGTCATAAAAGAGTAAAAGAATTGAAACGAACCCAAAGGGCCGCGTTTCTTGGCTATTTTTACTGTGTTGTAGACTATTTGTGGAGAATAACTA
>NZ_JBFRMK010000057.1:0-3767 GCF_041470405.1 Shewanella sp. 10N.286.45.A1 | reverse complement strand
GGGCTTGTTGATGCTCTCGATTGGCATCGAAGTCATAGGGGCGGGAATTAAAGGTCTATTCCCCGGTGTGATGGCTTAACTGGCTCTAATTAAATAAGAAAGGCACCGTTAGGTGCCTTTTTTGTATATACCTGCTCGGTTTAAGAAGGTTAACTCGCTAAAGTTCTCGATTTAATTCAATCATTGAACCTGATTTCGGGCTGAACAAGTGTTGATGCAGCCTTGCTGCAAACTCATCTGTCATTCCTGAGATATAGTCCGCTATCACCCGATGACAGTTTAACCCTTTGTGTTGGGCTTCTTTCCAGCGTTCTTGAGTGTTTGTCGGCAATAAACGTTCTGGATCCGATATAAACGCCTCAAACAACTCCATGACTATTTGTTGACCCTTATACTCAAGCATCTGTATTTCAGGCTTTCGAATAACATATTGATAAACAAATTGTTTAAGGATCTCCAGAGCTTCATTGAAATCACTCTCTAATGCAGCATTATATCTTAGTAGTGGCTCACTAAACTTTATATTTTCGGTAATGGAAATGGCAGTTACAAAACCATTAACCAAAGTTCCAATGGCATCTTTTCTTAGATGGTGTTTACTAGAGAAAAGCCTTTCACCTATAGTCGTAAACTCATTTTTGATCCAACAGTCTTGGCTTTGTTTTAGCTTGTTCTCTACATCTTTAGTCCACTGTTCGCGGGTAACGATCCCCATAACGATCGCGTCTTCTAGATCATGAACCGCATAAGCAATATCATCGGCCAGCTCCATGATTGAGCAGTCAAAGGACTTATATTGAGTTCGGCGGTGAACTGATCCCTCTACCAACTGATGAGAAAGAAACAGAGTTTTATCTGCTTCTGATAATGGCGCTAATACCCAGTCTAAGATCTCTTGGTCATCATCAAATAATCCTTTAACGGGTGGCCATTGTGAGGGCTTTAACTGTCTAAAATGACAGACTTCTTTGTGGGGAAGCTTGCGTTGTAACAGACTATAAGGAGCTGGATACTTGAGCACACCGAGCAATGTACGTCGGCAGAGGTTCATTCCATAATATTCGGTATAGGGTTCGATTCTGGTTAAGATCCTAAAGGTTTGTCCGTTACCCTCAAAGCCGCCATGGTCGCGCATCATATAGTTAAGTGCCACTTCACCACCATGTCCAAAGGGCGGGTGGCCAATATCGTGGGCTAGGCACAAAGATTCTATCAAGCTCATGGAATCAAGTAATGCATCTTGTTGTGGGTGTTTCTGTTTTAGCTGAGCACGGATCCCAGTACCAATTTGGCTAACCTCAAGCGAATGGGTTAAACGAGTTCGGTAGAAATCATTTAGGCCGACACCAAGCACCTGCGTCTTAGCTTGCAAACGTCTAAAGGCTGCTGAGTGGAGTATTCGAGCACGATCTCGTTGATACGGGCTACGATGGTCGTTGCGTCTATGTTTGTCTTCAATTAAACGTCTCTCATGCCAAGGTGTAATATCCATGTGCCTTCCTTTGTCAGACTTATAGCAGCTTATTGATATCATCCAAATCGAGAGTGAAGCTTGGGATGAAGCATTCAATGAAATAGTTTACTGCTGGATTAGGATCGTTTTTAAGACTCTGCTCTAATCGCTTCTGCGCGGTATTAAACTCAGTATTGCCGGCCCGACGCTCTTCTAGGCATTTTAAATAAGCACAAAGTGTATCAGCTGACTTTACTAATGTTTTATATCGGCTGTCTGCGTGCTCACTAGTTAACAGCGCCTGATAGTCTTCTTTAAACTCTTCGGGGACCATCTCCAGTAAACGATGCTCTGCTATCGCCTCTATTTTTTTATATTCGGCTTCAATCTCTTTATTAAAGTATTTGACTGGGGTTGGCAGATCACCAGTCAGTATTTCACTAGCATCGTGGAAGATTGCGATGGTAGCGGCTTGGTTAGGATCATAGTTACCGTCAAATTTTTTGTTGCTAATAATTGCAAGTGAATGCGCTACCATAGCGACTTGAAGCGAATGTTCCTGAACGTTTTCTGTTCTAACGTTGTACATAAGTGGCCAGCGTTGAATTAATTTCATTCTAGCTAGGTGGGCAAATAAATGGCTCATTAGTTTCCTTACATCATGTGAGAACCTATTGAGATTATCATAATCACTTCAATAAAAAACGACCCTAAGGTCGTTTTATCAATAAAAGTAGTTCTCACCTAGAAATGGAAAATCTATTGTTTATATCCATCCAGGAACTCACCAAACTCACCCAGTGCTTTGGCTAATTCATCTTTATAAGGCAAGAAGACAACGCGTAAGTGATCAGGCTCAGGCCAATTGAATGCAGTGCCTTGTACTAACAGTATCTTTTTTTCTTTGAGTAAATCGAGCACTAAACGCTCGTCATCTCGTAAATTGAACTTCTTCTGATCCAATTTTGCGAAAGCATAAAGAGCGCCTTTGGGTTTAACGACACTGATCCCTGGGATCTGATTGAGCATCTCAACACAGGTATCTCGTTGTTCTCGCAGGCGTCCACCAGGCTGTACTAACTCTTGGATACTTTGATAGCCTCCGAGCGCGGTTTGTATGGCATGCTGATTGGGTACATTGGCACATAAGCGCATTGACGCCAACATGTCTAAACCTTCTATATAGCTTTTTGCAGACTTTAAGTTACCAGTAAGCATCATCCAGCCAACTCGAAAGCCTGCAGCCCGGTAAACTTTTGACAGGCCGTTAAAAGTTACGGTTAATATGTCAGTAGAAAGGCTCGCTGACGGAATATGCTCGGCGTCGTCGTATAAGATTTTATCGTAGATCTCATCGCTAAATAAAATCATGTCATTCTGCCTACACAACTCGATGACTTCTAGGATCAACTCTTTTGAATAAACGGCTCCCGTGGGGTTATTTGGGTTAATCAGCACAATCCCGCGAGTACGCGGGGTGATTTTACTTTTGATATCGTCAATATCAGGAAACCAGTCAGACTCTTCATCACAGCGGTAGTGTTGCGCTTTACCACCAGACAAATGCACTGCAGCTGTCCAAAGAGGGTAATCGGGAGAGGGGATAAGCACTTCATCATCGCTGTTTAATAGCCCCTGCATCGCCATTACAATCAACTCGGATACACCGTTGCCGATATAGATATCTTCTATATCGACTCCAAATATACCTTGGGATTGATAATGCTGAACGATCGCCTTTCTGGCTGAAAAGAGTCCCTTTGATTCACAATACCCCTGTGCGCTTGGCAGGTTTAAAATGACATCGCGAACTATCTCTTCAGGCGCTTCAAATCCAAAGGGAGCAGGGTTACCAATATTGAGCTTTAAGATCCGGTGACCTTCATCCTCTAATCTTCTTGCTTCTTTATGCACTGGGCCACGAATATCGTAGCAGACAGAGTCCAATTTAGTGGATTTGATAATAGGGCGCATCTATACCTCGAAATGCTTTAAAAATGAGTCAATTGTCTTAAGGACATTATGCAATGAACAATAACTAAAATGACCTTACAAAGATAGCGTTAAATAAGGTTGTCATTAGCTGTTTGCGCTAACCGAGGTGTGAATTACGTGCAAAATCGGAAGATAATGCTGTGAGTATGCTTGTGCGCGAGTGTTATGTACTGCTCTTGCGTCTGTCCGCCGATTATCTTAATTAACTGTACGGTGTCACAAATGAGTAAATAATACCAATTGCATTAAAAGTTTGACCATTCAGCGGGAATTCAAAACGTTGTAGGCAAGTTGTGGGATTTGAGCTAATAGTTATTCT
>NZ_JBFRMK010000056.1:0-6276 GCF_041470405.1 Shewanella sp. 10N.286.45.A1 | reverse complement strand
TTATACTGATTGGTATAAGCTACAACTCTATGTATCCATTCTACCCAGTTGCTGCGCATAGTGGAATGCTCCCTTAAAACAAAATATTTAAACATTTGTTTGAAAAAGGCTTGTATTAAAACTGACTTGGGTTTAGATTTTATGAGACACAGGTCTGACCACAGACTATAATTGTGAAGTAGACCCGCAAATAAGTGACTCGCTGCAAGTGATAAGTCACAACTAAAAGGAGAATTACAGTGACTACCCTACTTTGGATCTTGGCGATGATTTTTACCATAGGCGCTTTTGCCTATTTAAGAGTCTCCCTACTCACTGCGACCATAGGTGCTGCCATCGTGATGGCTATCGGCACAGGTACTGCAGTTGTCAGCCCGCTATTATGGGTTGCTTTTCTTGTTATCGCCCTACCGCTTAATCTCAGCTCTTTCAGACAAAATGTCATTACCCGTCCGCTACTAAAAATGTACCGCGGAATAATGCCTGAAATGTCGACCACGGAAAAAGAAGCGATTGAAGCAGGTACCACCTGGTGGGAAGCCGACTTATTTGCAGGGAAACCTGATTGGAGCAAACTTCACAACTACCCAAAAGCCACGCTAAGTGCTGAAGAGCAAGCCTTTTTAGACGGTCCAGTTGAAGAAGTCTGCAAGATGCTTAATCAGCATCAAGTATCTCATGAGATAGCCGATCTACCAGAAGAGATCTGGCAGTATTTAAAAGATCATGGTTTCTTTGCCATGATTATTAAAAAGAAATATGGCGGTTTAGAGTATTCAGCTTACGCTCAATCGCGAGTCTTACAAAAGCTTGCAGGTTTAAGCAGTGAGCTGGCCTCTACCGTCGGTGTACCTAATTCACTCGGTCCCGGCGAATTACTGCAGCATTACGGTACTACCGCTCAACAAGATCACTACCTACCGCGTCTTGCAAAAGGCTTAGAAGTTCCCTGTTTTGCACTCACTAGCCCAGAAGCTGGTAGTGATGCAGGCGCAATCCCAGATTTCGGCATCGTTTGTAAAGGCCAGTGGGAAGGTGAAGAAGTGCTAGGTATGAAACTGACTTGGAACAAACGCTATATTACTCTAGCGCCAGTCGCGACCGTACTCGGCCTTGCCTTTAAACTTCGCGATCCAGATCAGTTACTGGGTAAGCAAGAAGAACTCGGCATCACCTGTGCACTTATTCCTACTGATATTGAAAGAGTTGAAACAGGCCGCAGGCATTTCCCACTAAACTGCATGTTCCAAAATGGTCCAACCCGCGGTAATGAAGTTTTCGTTCCACTTAGCTTTATCATTGGTGGTCCAGAGATGGCAGGCCAAGGTTGGAGAATGTTGGTTGAATGTCTATCTGTTGGCCGTGGCATTACCCTGCCTTCTAACTCTGCGGGTGGAATTAAAACTGCCGCATTAGCCACAGGTGCATACGCTCGGATTCGTCGTCAATTCAAACTGCCTATCGGTAAGCTTGAAGGGATTGAAGAGCCAATGGCGCGCATCGGTGGTAATGCTTACCTGATGGATGCAGTGACTACGTTAACAACCACGGGTATCGACTTAGGTGAAAAACCTTCTGTTATCTCAGCGATTGTTAAATATCACCTAACCGACAGAATGCAAGGTTGTGTTATTGATGCAATGGACATTCACGGTGGTAAAGGTGTCTGTTTAGGCCCTGGAAACTACCTCGGTCGTGGCTACCAAGCAGCGCCTATTGCCATTACGGTTGAAGGTGCAAACATTCTTACCCGTTCTATGATTATTTATGGTCAAGGCGCAATTCGCTGTCATCCGTATGTACTGGCAGAAATGGAATCAGCGTTTGATACTGACGCAAGCAAGGGTCTGCGTGATTTTGACGCCGCTATCTTTGGCCATATCGGGTTTACCACCAGTAATTTAGTCCGCAGCTTCTGGTTAGGTCTTACCTCAAGCCGCTTCTCTAACGCGCCTTATTCAGATAAAACGAAGCGTTACTACCAGCAAATGAACCGCTTCAGCGCAAACTTGGCATTACTGTCAGATCTTGCAATGGCGACACTCGGTGGCAACCTTAAACGTAAAGAGCGCATCTCAGCTCGTTTAGGTGACTTGCTCAGTCAGTTGTACCTTGCCTCTGCCACATTGAAGCGCTATGAAGATGAAGGTCGTCAGTCTGAAGATCTACCTTTAGTACAGTGGGCCGTTGAAGATTCACTGCACAAGCTACAAACATCACTCGATGATCTACTAGACAACTTCCCTATGGGGCTTGGTCTACCACTGCGTGCCATTACCTTCCCATTTGGTCGTCCATTAAAACGTCCTACTGACGTACTAGACCATAAGGTTGCTAAGATCATGCAAACTCCTTGTGCCAGCCGAGAGCGTATGGGTAAAGGCCAGTTCTGGACACCAAGCGAGCACAACCCTGTGGGTATTCAAGAGCAAACCTTTAAGGATATCTTGGCGTCAGAGCCTATCTACGACAAAGTCTGTAAAGCCGCAGGTAAGCGTCTACCGTTTATGTGGTTAGATAAGATAGCCGCTGAAGGCAAAGCATTAGGTGTACTGAGCGAAGATGAAGTGGCGCTATTGGAGCGTGCTGAAATCGGTCGTATGAAGTCTATTAATGTCGATGACTTTGACCCTGAAGAGTTAAAAGCCCGCGTGCTTGAGTTTGCTAAGCAGGAACAAGCTGCATAGCAAAAACCTGTAAAACTAAGCTCACACCAAAAAGCCAGTCGTTAATCTCGACTGGCTTTTTTAATGGTTCTGATTAGTACTATAACAATGGCATTAAGCCTCTTAGGCACTCAATTCAACAACGGTGGTATCAGCTGGTATTAAACTTATCAACTCGACACCGTGATTCAATGCTGTATCTGCCGCACTAATGACTTTAACTTTACCCTCTTGCAGATAAATTAAGGGAATAGCGGTTTGACCGTACTGCTGCATGAACATTGAATAATCAAAGCTCTCAGTGAGGTTAGTACTTTTTATTGTGGCGCCTTTAGCCATCAAACTGGCTAACTTTGAGTAAGACACCGCATCACCAAATAGGCATAAGCGCTTTAGGTATGACTCCGATAACTGATGCCTAGCACTGCCATTACTGCTATCACCATTATTAAGCCCATAAACCTTCTCGCCACCAAATACGTCTTGAAAGTAAAAACTCACTAATGGATTAAGCTGACGATACGGTGACATGACTAACACTCGCCCTATTCCGCTCATATCCATATGATTCTCAGCATGCTCCGAGGCTGGGTTACCAAAATAGACAGGAATATTATCCATTCTAGCCAAACGGATATTGTCCCAGTTATTGTCAGCAAGTAGTACTGTCACGCCTTTTGACATTAAGGTTTTTGCCAGTGCTCGTGAAAACTGCGACGCGCCAAAAATGAGTAAGCCTTGAGAAGAACCTGCGGTCACTCCTAACATTTTAGCCCAGCGACCAGCCGTTAAGCTCTGGATCACCACAGTGCCAATAATAATTAAAAACACCAAAGGCACTATAAGCTCTGCGCCCGCAACACCCGCGTTTTCAAGTTTAATCGCGAACAACGAAGAGATAGCGGCCGCAACAATACCGCGAGGAGCAACCCAACTTAAAAACCATTTATCGCCACTCGATAGAGAGGTACCGATACCACAACACCAAATGCTCAGCGGCCTTGCTACCAGCATCACCACAGCTAACAGCGCCAAGCCCTGCCAACCTAGACTTAATAGCGCGTCTGCATTAAGCCTAGCCGCTAGCAGGATAAACAACGCTGAGATTAAAAGCACTGTTAGCGTTTCTTTAAATTCAAGAATATCGCTGATCTCAACCCCTTTCATATTCGCCAGCCAAATTCCCATCACCGTCACAGATAACAAGCCCGCTTCTTCCTGCAACAAGTTAGAACCGACAAACACCGCGAGCATTAAGGTCAGTACCGCAGTATTGCGTAAATAATGGGGTAACAGGTTTTTTCGTAAAATAAGCCCAACCAGATAACCGCTTAATGCACCGAAACCGAAACCAACAATGAGCATGGTCGCTAATGCATGCAGTACGTGAGTTGTTGGATCGGCAGCGACAACTATGTATTCAAACACCAACACCGCAAGGATGGCACCGATGGGATCAATAACAATACCTTCCCAGCGCAAAATACTTGCAAGCTCTGTTTTAGGCCTAACACTGCGCAGCATAGGTACGATTACCGTAGGCCCAGTCACCACCACTAACGCGCCAAACAGGATAGCCATCAGCCAATCAAACTCCAGCAGATAATGCGTTGCCACACTGATGCACGCCCATGTGATTGCTGTGCCTAAAGTGACTAAACGCGTTACCATGCCGCCGTGTTCACTGATCTCTTTGTAGTTTAACGTCAGCGCGCCTTCAAACAGAATCACCGCCACACCTAACGAGATAATCGGAAATAGCAGATCGCCAAAAATAGCATCTGGATTTAAAAAATCCAGAGCTGGGCCAAGCAACAATCCACAGAGTAATAAAGGTAAAATAGCAGGAAGCCTAAGTCGCCAGCCAAGCCATTGACAAAACAACGATAAAACCCCCAACAAAGCAAGCATTGCGGTGATCTGCTCCAGCATACAATTTCCTTATTCAATAATTGGCATCACGACATTGTTAACATAGGAGTAAATGCCGTGAATGTAAAAGTTATCTTGAGCAGATTGCTGATCCCGCCTCAATATGGATAAAACCATTTAGCAATGTGACTTGAGCTGTGCTTCTGCGTTACAGATTGTCGGTAGAAAGAGTGAAGTATAAATCTGAAGATTTTTAAAACGGTCGGTGATAGCAAACTTCTATCACTGTATCTGTTAGCTTCAGTGTCATCCTAAAGTTTGCTCACGCGAACCACTTACACTGACCACAAACTCGGCTTAAGCTATGGAAATATAAGTGAAACTGGGGTATTGTTTCGAAACCAAATGGAGTGCTACCTGCCATAAAGTAGCATAGAGTCATGGAAGGACTACGGATCCAATTGAGTTTTTATTTTCAGCAAATAGATCAAGCTGCCGAAATCTTCCGCAAACAGTGCTACCCAAAAATTTAAACTCAAACAAGCAATAATCTTGTCGCTTAAAGTGCTAAACTTTAGCTTTAAATTCATACACCTATACACTCTTAAACACTAAAAGTAACCAATATGATGAAAACATCGGCACTAATTAATTTTGTACAAAAGTTATCTTCTTTACAGCGTGTCGTTATTCAAGCTCATGATTATCCAGATCATGATGCCATTGCTTCTGCCTATGCCATGTCAGTGCTACTTAAAGAGCTGGGAATTGATTCAATTATTGTTTACAACGGCGAAATTGACCGTATATCGTTATCTAATATGATTGAGTGGTTAAACATACCTGTGAGCCATTGCAGCAAGGCTCAACTTACTACATTAGACAAAATTATTACCATTGATGGCTGTATTGGCGAGCGCAATGTCACCGATATGCCGGGGGAAGAGATTGCAGTGATTGACCACCATGTGGTTACCCCACCAAATAATTTATGGTTTAGTGATGTCAGAGAAGACTATGGTGCTACGGCAACGATATTGTTTGAGTATTACCAAGCTTTCAACATTAACATGTCTAAAGATGTTGCGACCGCATTATTGGTCGGTCTTAAGATTGACACCGCACATATGACCCGTGGCGTTTGTTCTGCCGATCTAAAAGCCTTTGTGATGTTCAATCAACAAGCAGATTTGGCATTAGTGAATAAAATCTGTCGCAATGAAATTACTTATTCTGAGCTCAACTTATTTGAGCACGTTTGCCAGTCAGTAAAACAAACTGAAGGTGTCGGGCTTGCAACAGTGTCGATTGATTGCCCAAAAAATATGCTAGGTATTTTAGGCGACTTCTTACTGACGGTTAATGAACTGGATGTTGTGGTCATCGCGCAGTCAAGCCAACGCGGCATTCAGCTCTCTCTGCGCTCAGAATGCCAGTATGTTGATGTTGCTAAAGTGGTGAGGGAGCAACTAAACATTAAAAACTTTGGTTTTGGTGGCGGTCATCCGCATATGGCTGGCGGTATTGTGTTTAAAGATTATCTCAGTGAATTCATCACCGAAAAAGAGCTTCACCTATCGCCAATAATAGATTCAATTTTAGCTTTAAGACACAGTGCTTAAAAAACTCGAATCGGCCAATAAAAGAGTGTAATACCAATTGCATTAAAAGTTTGACCATTCAGCGGGAATTCAAAACGCTGTAGGAAAGTAGTGGGATTTGAGCTAATAGTTATTCT